>NZ_JYDF01000022.1:0-142528 GCF_003263525.1 Rahnella sp. NRRL B-41462
CCCCCCCGATAATCTAACCGGAGAAAAACATGATCCGTAAATCCTTCGTGATGCAGGTTAATGCGAATGCACACGATGAATATCAGCGCCGTCATTCGCCAATCTGGCCGGAACTGGCGGAAACCCTGAAAGCCCACGGCGCGCATCACTACAGCATTTTTCTTGATGAAAAACGTAATCTGCTGTTTGGCTATGTGGAAATAGAATCAGAAGAAAGATGGAACGCGGTAGCAAAAACGGAAATCTGCCAGAAATGGTGGAAGCATATGGCAGACGTAATGCCTGCCAATGCCGATAACAGCCCGGTCAGTAACGATCTTAAACCGGTCTTTTACCTCGATTAACCCTCTGCCCGGAGGGTTTTCCTTTTCCGGCAGACGGATTCTGCGCTTTTGAGGCGGTAAAACGCGTGGTGGCCGGTTTCGCTTTGCCTGAAACTGACGCCGCAAACTTCGGATCAAAACCGTCCGGCGGCACCAGACAATCAGGCCGGATGCCAATCAGACGGCGCATGCCCATCGCGGTCAGCGCCTCGCGGATCACCGGCCAGTTCACCGGATCGTGATAGCGCAGCAAGGCTTTATGCAACCGCCGCTGACGATCGCCTTTCGGCACCACGACGTCTTCACTTTTATAATCCACTTTACCGAGCGGATTCTTACCGCTGTAATACATGGTGGTGGCGCTGGCGAGCGGCGACGGGTAAAAGTTCTGCACCTGATCCAGCCGGAAGCGATTTTTCTTCAGCCACAGCGCCAGGTTGATCATGTCTTCGGTACGTGTCCCCGGATGTGCGGAGATAAAGTACGGGATCAGATATTGCTCTTTTCCGGCCTGTTTGGAATAGCTGTCGAAAAGCTCCTTGAAGCGGTAATAGCTGCCCATTCCAGGCTTCATCATTTTGGACAGCGGTCCGGCTTCCGTATGTTCCGGCGCGATCTTCAGATATCCCCCCACGTGATGTTCGGCCAGCTCTTTGATATAACGCGGATCTTCTACCGCCAGATCGTAACGTACGCCCGAGGCGATCAGTATTTTCTTGATGCCCTTCAGGCTGCGCGTACGGCGGTAAAGGTTGATCGTCGGTTCATGGTTAGTGTCCATGTGCGTACAGATTTCCGGATACACACAGGACGCACGGCGGCAACTTTGTTCCGCTTTCGGCGACTGACAGCGCAGCATATACATGTTGGCGGTCGGGCCACCCAGATCGGAAATCACACCGGTGAATCCCGGTACATTGTCGCGGATCTCTTCTATTTCGCGGACGATCGACGCTTCCGAGCGGCTCTGAATGATCCGCCCTTCATGCTCGGTGATCGAACAAAACGCACAACCGCCGTAACAGCCACGCATAATATTGATCGAGAAACGGATCATGTCATATGCCGGAATTGTCGCTTTGCCGTAAGACGGGTGCGGTACGCGCTGGAACGGCAGGCCAAACACTTCGTCCATTTCTTCGGTCGACAACGGGATCGCCGGTGGGTTGATCCACACATAGCGGTCGCCGTGTTTTTGCATCAGGGCACGCGCACAGCCGGGGTTGGTTTCATGATGCAGAATGCGCGAGGTATGTGCGTAAAGCACTTTATCGGCCTTCACTTTTTCAAATGATGGCAACAGAACGTAGGTTTTCTCCCACGGTTTCGGCTTTGGCGCGCGCACCGTTACCGGTTGCGGGGCATCCGGCGCAGGCAACTCTCCTTCCGAGCACGGCAGATCTTCGCCATACGGGTTCATGATCGGTTCAATACGTCCTGGCTTATCGAGCCGCGTGGAATCGACACCGCTCCAGCCGATAAGCGCCGTTTTGCGCATCACGGCAGTGTTACGCACATCGTGAATATCAGTGATAGATTCGCCCGCCGCCAGACGGTGCGCCACTTCCACCAGCGGCCTTTCGCCGTTGCCATAAATCAGCATGTCAGCTTTGGAATCCACCAGTACCGAGCGCCGCACGGTATCGGACCAGTAATCGTAATGTGCGATACGTCGCAGGCTGGCTTCGATACCACCGAGCAAAACCGGTACATCGCTGTAGGCTTCTTTACAGCGCTGCGTGTAGACCAGCGTCGCGCGATCTGGACGTTTTCCACCCACGTTACCCGGCGTATAGGCATCGTCATGACGCAGCTTCCGGTCGGCGGTATAACGGTTGATCATCGAATCCATATTGCCGGCAGTCACGCCGTAAAACAGATTCGGCTTCCCGAGCCGCATGAAATCTTCTTTGCTGGTCCAGTCCGGCTGCGCGATGATCCCGACGCGGAATCCCTGCGCTTCCAGCATGCGGCCAATGATCGCCATGCCAAAACTCGGATGATCGACATAGGCATCGCCGGTCACCACGATCACATCACAACTGTCCCAGCCAAGCTGTTCCATTTCCTCCCGGGTCATCGGGAAAAACGGCGCAGTGCCGTAGCATTCGGCCCAGTAACGTGGGTAAGAAAACAGGGTGCGATCGGGTTGGATCAGACTGACTGGCATAGTAAGGTCTTCGTTCGGCGGCAAATAATTGGCCGCAAATTATACGGGGACGGAAACTGCGGCGGGTGAGCAAATCGCTTAAAATTGTTTTAGATCAAATTATGTTTTCTGACTGAGCGCCGTATTATATCCAGGTTGCTCCGGCGCGGAGGGTCTCAGCAGATCCAGTATTTCTTAAGAAGTCATTTCCTTTATACCGGCAATAAAGAGTGCTCAAATAGTCCATTGCTGAATCAGGTTTTAAAGGAAAAATAGCGTTATGGATAATAAACGTTTCCAGAAATTACTCTTACCCAAGCTTACCGAAGCCATGCTGTTTACGCGTTCACGACTGTCGCTGAAATCTGCCAATAAGTTTTATCCGGATAAAAGAATGATTGATGGTCTGATGATGTCGGATCCTAAAAAATACCGGCTGCATTCACTGGGCGGCGACAGGGATCGGGGTGCCATGGTGCGGGGTCTGCGAAAGCTCAATCTTTCCTCCCAGCAGCTTTACCGGAAAGTTGAAGAAGATTATCGCAACGGGAAAGAAAATGCGGGCAACTGCGGCGAAAATGCCCGCGTCGCATTTTGTTATATCAGTGAAAACATTCAAAAATGGGAAAGGCTCGCCGGTACGCCATTAAAAGTGATCAGCATCTTCATTACGCGTCCGGTCGACCATTGCCTGGTATTAGTCGGCACCCAGCCTGTACATAACAACGGCAAAATCCTTGAGAACGCACTGATTTGCGATCCGTGGGCAAAGATCGTCTGCCCTCTGGCGCATTATTCTCTTGAGTGGAAAATGAAAATGAATAAATGGTCTAACCGTGGCCTGAAGGGGAAATATCCCGGCGGTGTTTACGACCATTTTGCTAACAGGGATTCCCGTGAAGCGATCCGTATCGGCAAGTTCGTTATTTATGAACAAAATCAGTACAAAATTTCACAGCGGATCCATGATAAAAAGCTTTATTCGCTGATTGATCCCAATGCGATTACCTGACGTTTTCATTGCCATAAAAAAGGCCTGCCGGTTTCCCGCAGGCCTTTCTTTTTTGCTGAGCTCAATCTTATTTTTTCGCCAGCGCCTCAAACACTTTTTCAACGGCCACTGCGCCGGGATCTTTCACCCCTTTCAGGCTGTTGCTGCTGAGATAAGAAGAGCGCCCCGCATTGGCTTTCTTCATGCTGGCCGTGTCTTTGGCCCCTTTGGCTGCCGCTTTAGCCGCCCCTTTCAGCGCATCTTTTTTGCCAAGGGCTTCCAGCGCCGGTTGCAGTGCGTCGATCATCGTGCGATCCCCGAGATCTGCCCCGCCGTAATGCTTCATGCGTTCGAGACCGGACAGCAACGCTTTCGGCAACTTCTCCCCCTCACCGACTTTCTTACCGGCGGCGGTAAAGAAGATCGACATCAGCACGCCGCTGGATCCGCCCATGACGGTCGCCAGACGATCGCCGACAACGCCCAGAAGATCGGCCACATTATTCAGCGGTAATCTTTTGCCTTTGTTTTCTTTCTGGATATCGCGCGCGCCGGTGGCAAACGTCGAACCGGTATCGCCGTCACCGACTTTGGCATCGAGTTTATTCAGCTCATCTTCCAGATCAGAAAGTGTCTGAGTAATGGTTTCAACGATTTTGCCAACCTGCGCATTGGACGAGGCTTTTACCGTTTTCTTATCGCTGATTTTCTTGCCTTTTTTGATCGCCAGTTTCTCAAGCTTCACCAGAGGCTGCCAGCCGGAGGCTTCCACTTCTGCCAGCAAGGCTTCCTCAATGCCGCCTTTAAGGGCAATCACCGAGAGCGAGAACCCTTTCATATCCAGCGCACTGACCAGCGATGCGGGGCCAATCAGATAACGGATCGAACTGCCGAGCGCAGAATGCACCAGTTCTTTGGTGATCTGATTCATTTCGAGCGGAGAGACGCCGCCGAGGTTATTGATCAGCACCGCCAGCTTGTCGCTTTTCTTCACATGTTCCGCAAGCTTGCCGACCAGCGTATCCACCACTTTTTTGCTGTTCTGGGTTTTCATGGTCGACACACCCGGTTCGCCGTGAATACCTAATCCCAGCTCAACGTGGCCCGATTCGATACGTTGCTCTTCTTCATCTTCACCGCCTCCCGGCAGGCTGCACCCCGCCGCCGCGACACCAATACTGGCGGTCGCATTAATCGCCTGCTGGGCGATTTTGGTGACATCTTTCAGGGATTTGCCCTGCTCAGCCGCGTAACCGGCAATTTTATGCACCAGCGCCGTACCGGCGATGCCGCGTGGCTGCTTGTTTTCCGGCAGGGAAATGTCGTCGGAGACCATCACCAGCTCGACGTTATAGCCCATACCTTTTGCTTTCTCAGCGGCCAGACCAAAGTTCAGACGGTCGCCGGTGTAGTTTTTGACGATCAGCAGACAGCCCGCTTTGCCGGTAACCGCCACAATCGCGTTCAGCACGGCGTCCACGCTCGGAGAAGCAAACACTTCGCCACACACCGCCGCCGTGAGCATGCCTTTGCCGACAAACCCCACGTGCGCCGGTTCATGACCCGAGCCACCGCCTGAAATCAGCGCAACTTTTTTCTTATCCCAGTCACGCCGCACGACAACGCGGATTGCCGGATCGATGTCCAGTTTTGCCAGGTTTTTGTAGGGAGAGGTCAGGATCACCCCTTCAATAACATCGTTAATCAGAGTCTTGCGGTCATTCATAAAGAATTTAGACATACCGGACCTTTCCTTTTAACTGTTTTCCAGGTGAAAAAAGAGCTTCTACGCAGTATAGATAACCCAAAACATAACACAGGGAAAAGTAACGAAGGGGGCGGGAAAGGCGGTTTCCCGCCTTTTAGGAAATGATGAGAAAAGAAATCAATTGCAGGCGAGAACCTTGATAGCCAACCCGCCTGTCGAGGTTTCACGGTATTTCGAGTTCATGTCCTTGCCGGTTTCGTACATGGTTTCGATGACTTTATCGAGGCACACACGCGGTTCGCTGGTGCGGCGTAATGCCATGCGCGACGCATTGACGGCTTTCACAGCCGAAATGGCGTTACGCTCGATGCATGGCACCTGAACCTGTCCGGCCAGCGGATCACAGGTCAGCCCGAGGTGATGTTCCATCGCGATTTCTGCCGCCATAAACACCTGCGCGGTGCTGCCGCCCAGCAGTTCGGTCAGACCTGCCGCCGCCATAGAACAGGCCACGCCCACTTCGCCCTGACACCCCACTTCCGCACCGGAAATCGAAGCGTTCATTTTGAACAGAATACCGACCGCGCCGGAAGCCAGGAAGAAGCGGCTGTACGAATCAGGGCTGATCGGGCGGATAAACTGATCGTAATACGTCAGCACGGCAGGAATAATGCCACACGCGCCGTTGGTCGGTGCAGTGACCACACGCCCGCCTGCCGCATTTTCTTCATTAACCGCCATCGCGTACATGTTGATCCAGTCAACAACACCCATCGGATCGACATTGTTCTTATCCTGCGTCACCAGAATGCGGCGCAGTGCGGCGGCACGGCGGTTGATTTTCATCGGTCCCGGCAGCAAGCCTTCGGTATGAATGCCACGCGTAATGCCTTCGCTCATCACATTCCAGATGGCCGCAAAGTGATCGCTGATTTCTGTGCGTGTGTGTCCCGCCAGTTCGTTTTGCAGCATCAGTGCCGACAACGACAGGCCGGTGTCCGTACAGTGTTTTTGCAAATCGCTGGCTGAATGGAACGGATACGGGCGCACCACCGGATTTTCATCCTGCATACCAAATTTGCTGGCTTCGACAATAAAGCCACCGCCGATAGAGTAATAAGTTTGGGTATAGAGCAGTTCATCGCCGCTGAACGCACTGATTGTCATGCCGTTTTCATGCAACGGCAGATTACCGGAATGGAAATTCATGCCTGAGCTGGCCGGGAAATCCACTTCTTTTGCGCCCTTGCCCAGCATCAGACGCCCGGTATTTTCTACCTCACGGATAAACGCAGGGATCGCATCGATATCCACATCATCCGGCATATTCCCCGCCAGCCCCATGATAATAGCCAGATCAGTGTGGTGACCTTTACCGGTTAATGATAATGATCCGTAAACATCAACCGCCACGCGGGTGGTTTGGGTTATATGGCCTGAAGAGATAAGTTCATCAGTGAATATTTTCCCGGCTTTCATCGGGCCAACAGTATGCGAACTGGAAGGACCAATACCAATTTTGAAAATATCGAAGACGCTGATCACGGTGGGTACTCCAAGTGAAATTATTTACGGGCGGAATAAACAGAAAAACGGGAGAGAAAGGAGCGGGATATTCCCGCTCACTTTATTTCAGAAGCTTTAATCATTAACCCATCAGGCTGAATACAATGGCTGACATCGCAATCAGACCCATTACAGCAACGAAGACATTACTGATATGGCCGCTGTATTTTTTCATCGCCGGAACTTTACGGATGGCATACATTGGCATCAGGAATAACAGCATCGCAATAATCGGACCGCCCAGCGTTTCGATCATACCCAGAATACTTGGATTCAGGGTTGCCACTAACCAGGTGGTTAATAACATGAAGATACCGGTATAACGGTTCAGCGTTGGCAGGGCAATTTTCTTGCCTTTACTGCGCAAAGATTTAATCACCATGCCGTTAAAACCTTCGCGTGCACCCAGATAATGGCCGAGGAAAGATTTAGTAATGGCAATAAAGGCAATAAATGGCGCGATATATTCAATGACCGGGTTAGAGAAGTGGTTCGCTAAATAAGACAGAATAGACACGTTTTGCGATTTGGCTTCCATCAGGTCGGCCGGAGACAGGCTCAGGACGCAGCTGAAGACAAAGAACATCACCGTGATCACCATCATGATGTGGCTAAATGCCAGAATGCGCGAACATTTTTTCTCAGCGCCATCACCGTATTCTTTGCGTTTTGCCACTGCAAAAGAGGAGATAATAGGCGAGTGGTTGAACGAGAACACCATCACCGGGATCACCAGCCACAGCGTCATCAGCATACCGTGACCTACGCCGTTACCGGAAAGCGAGGCGTTTGTAAACACTGACATATTCCAGTTAGGAATAAGGTAAAGCGCCAGCGCCATCAGCACCGTCACAAACGGGAATACCAGAATACTCATCGCTTTCACGATCATATCCTGACCAAAATGCACCAGTGTCATTAATCCGAGGATCAGGATCAGTGACAGCAACGCACGCGGTGGCGCATTCATATGCATCTGGTGAGTAATAAAACTCTCAACCGTATTAGTGATCGCCACGCTGTAAACCAGCAAAATAGGATAAATGGCGAAGAAATACAGCAGCGTAATTAATTTACCGGCCGTAATACCAAAATGTTCTTCCACGACTTCCGTAATATCTTCACCGGCATTTTTACCCGATAAAACAAAACGGGTTAATCCGCGGTGAGCGAAGAAAGTCATTGGGAAGGCGAGAATCGCCATAATAATTAACGGAATTAATCCGCCAATACCGGCATTAATAGGAAGAAAAAGAACACCCGCACCAATTGCCGTTCCATATAAACCTAACATCCACATGGTGTCAGTTTTACGCCAGGAACTTATTGATTTTTCAGACAGCGTCCCGATTGTTGTATTATCCATGATTCCTCAGCACCTAATTATAAAAATAATTCCGTTTTCCCCAGGAATGGTTGATGTTTTTTTACTGCACCCGTCATCGAAAAAACCACCCTGACGGTTAAAACATACCATTAATGCGGGCATGATACCTATCAGCAGCATAAAAATCTGACTAACGGTGTGGCTTTGAGATCATGGTCACGAATATAGCTAAAATGCCGTCTATTATTCCTTTAAATTCCAATCTATTAACATTTCCTGCAATTTAAATTCATCAAACGGTGATTACGGTAACATTTATTTTTTGTCATATTTTGTTATGACCGTGACTATTATTTTAATAACGGTTGAAATAACACCAATGTGTATTATTTATCGACGCCGCCCCTCTTATCGCTGCTCAAAAATCAACCACGCTCATTAACCTAAACATTCATTAGATTCTCTTCAGTATTCGCTGTTTTCCTGGTTTCTGTAAAAAATTCTACACAAGATGCGTGTTGTTTCAGGGTGAAAAACTTTTTATTGACGCTTTCAGAAATCATGCCGATAAAGTTATTCTTATTCCGGTGAAACAATTTCAACCGGAAGAAACACAGAGTGACGCTATGGAAAAAGCCCGATCACCTTTTTACCTGTTAGTGAAGATACGTGTCGGCCATTTTTTTAAGGCTGCGTATGGCTTCGCCCTGCTGATGGTGCTTCTGATCGCTCCGTTAAAACCGGTTATCGCAGAAACCAGCGAGACGTCACCCGACGCCGCCGTCGCCCAGACCGTTAACGGTATCCTCAGTTATTCGCGCTGGCCCGACAAAACGACCTCGTCTTCTTTAACACTTTGCATCATTCAGCCAGTTAAATACGCGGCGCTACTCACGCCCGATGGCAGCGCTTTTGCTGGCAGACCGCTCAAAGTGATGACGTTGCCTTTTGACAGCCCGCTGCTGACCGCGCAGTGCGATGCCATTTATTCCGGCAGAATAACGGCTGAACAGCAGAACGATTTGCATCAGCGCCTGGAAGGCCATGCCATTTTAACGATCAGCGAAGAAGACGAGACCTGCGGATTACTGAACGCTTTTTGTCTGGTGATCACGCCCCTTCACACCGGATTCAAACTGAATCTGGACACGCTGTCCCGCAGCGGTGTGCGGGTTAATCCCGCCGTATTACAACTTGCCAGGGAAAAGGAGTAACCATGGAAAATAAAATTCCTGTTCCTGACACAGAACAGCCGCGCCAGCGCCCGACGCTGAGCGCCGCACTGAACAGAATCCATGTGATTGTGATTTTGACCGCGATTGGCCTTGCCGGTTTTTTACTGATCTTGCTGGCCCTGATCGCCCTGCGTTCGCATGCCGAAAATAATCTGCAACTGACCGCTCGTGCTATCAGCTACACCACCGAAGCGGCGCTGGTGTTCAATGATCCTGCCGCCGCGCACGAGTCGCTGGAGTTCATCGCTAAACGCGGCGATTTCACGCAGGCTAAAATTCTGACCCCTGCCGGCGCAACGTTCACTGAATGGCAGCGGCCGGTGAACAGCAACTGGGACAAGCTCGGGCAGTTCGTCGGCCACCTGGCTTTCCCGGAGCCTGTCACGATGCCGGTGAATCATTCCGGTTCGCTCATCGGTACCGTCTGGCTCGCCGGTAATGGCGGAACCCTGGCGGGTTTCCTGCTGGAAACGGTGCTTAGCCTGATCGGCTGTCTGGTACTGACGGCCCTGGTGGCGCTGTATTTTTCCCGCCGGATGCAAAAAGGTATTGTCGATGCTCTCGGCCACATTACGCGCGTCACTCATGACGTCAGCGCTAACCGTTCGTTCAGCCTGCGTGTCCCTTCTGCGCCGATTGCCGAGCTGCACACGCTGAGCCAGGACTTCAACAGCCTGCTGACGGAGCTGGAAGCCTGGGAAAACCATATGCGCAACGAGAACGTCTCACTGACCCAAAAAGCATTGCATGATGGATTGACCGGCCTGCATAATCGCGCGTTTTTCATTGATACGCTTATTCAATGCTTTAACCCGATGCGCCCGGCGCTTTCACTGGCGTTGCTGTTTATTGATGTCGATAACTTTAAAGAGATCAATGACTCACTCGGTCATGCTGCCGGGGACCGCGTGCTGATGGTGATTGGTGAACGGCTGGCGAAAACACTGCGAAAAGGCGATGTGCTGGCGCGTCTGGGCGGTGATGAATTTGCCATCTTGCTTGAACCGATGGTTTCCACCGCAGAGGCCGTGGCTTTTGCCGAACGCATTGTTGAAATCATGAAAACCCCTGTCATCCTGCTCAATAACAAGACGCTGGATGTTTCTCTCAGTATCGGTATCGCGCTGTCGCCTTCTCAGGCCACTAACGCGAAAGAGTTACTGGATAAGGCCGATGAGGCCATGTACCGCTCGAAAAAAATTTCCGGCAGTTGCTGGCATGTTTCTTCAGGCATGCCGCTTCCTGTCGTGATGAAAGACTAAAAGGAATTAATGACAATGAATACCTGCAACACTTTCAAGACCTGGTTTCAGTTCGCCGCAATGGGGCTGTGCATTCTGCTGCTGGCCGCCTGTCAGACCAAACCGGCGGGATTAACGCCGGAACAGATCGCCGTACTGCAAAAAAACGGCTTCTCACAGACAGCCGAAGGCTGGGAACTCGGGCTGGATGCCAAAGTGCTGTTTGGCAATAATCAGGCGACGCTTTCGGCAGAAAGTAAGCAGTCGGTGGAAAAACTGGCCAGTGAACTGCTGCATGTCGGGCTGAATAAAGTCAATCTCGACGGCCATACCGACAACTACGGCGACGCCGGTTACAACAACGATCTGTCTCTGCGCCGCGCTAACACCGTTGCCGCCGCCTTTGCCGATGCCGGCATGCCACGCGCCAATATCCATACCCGCGGATTAGGGCAGAGCCAGCCGGTCGCCAGCAATAAAACCCAGGCCGGACGCGCCCAGAACCGTCGCGTTTCTGTGATTATTGTGGTGTAACTTACAACAACCCCACCATATGCAGCGCCGCCTTGCAGTTATCCGTTCTGCGCCAGGCGAGCGCGATCTGCGTCGTTAATGTCTGCCCTGCCAGGGGCAGACAGCGCACATTGGTTTCATCAATTTTACTTAGCGACGCCGGCACCAGCGCGTAACCAAATCCTGTCGCCACCATACTCAGCGCCGAGGTAATTTGCGGACACTGCTGCCCGTAGCGCGGCGAAAATCCCGCCTCTTTACACGCCTGTGTCACGGCATCATAAAGCCCCGGCGATAAATCGCGGGGAAAGGTGATCAGCGTGTCGTGGCGCAGCGCTGCCAGCCGGACTTCTTTCCCCTGACTGAGCGGATGCTTCTTCGGCAACGCCACCATCATTTCCTCAATATCCAGCACCTTATAACTGAACTCCTTGCTGCGCTCGCAAGGCAGACGGATAAACGCCGCATCCAGCGCGCCCTCGCTCATCGCGGTCATCAGCCCCGCCATATCTTTTTCCTGCGGCTCCAGCACCATGCCCGGGTACTTGTCACGGAAGCGATGCAGCAGCTCAAACACCTGCGGATTGAAGGCCGTTGAGGTGGCAAAACCGATGCGCAGCGTACCGTTCAGGCCGCGTGCCACCGCGCGCGTACGTTCAAAGGCGGCATCGGTCAGTTTGATGATGGTTTGTGCGTCGTCATACAGCACTTTTCCGGCTTCGGTCAGCTCAACGCCACGGGTCAGACGCTTGAGTAAAGGGGTTCCGATTTCATGTTCGAGCCGCTGGATTTGCTGGCTCAGGGGAGGCTGGGATATTCCCAGGAGTTCGGCAGCACGGGTGAAGTGGCCCGCCTCGGCTACCGCGACAAAATAACGCAGATGACGAAGTTCCATATCAAAAACGTCTCAAAGTAAACACCTCCTTATATTGGAACTCAGGACGGAATGGGGTCAACCTTTTAGTTAGCAAAGTTAATTATTCGACGGAGACCCCCTGCATGAAAAGCCATTCTGAGTCCTGTTCCTGCGTCGCCGATATTGCCCGCACGGCGACAGCGTTTAAACATCAGCATCCTGACCGCGTGCTTTATCAGTCGTCACTGATGAGCGCCTTGCTGAGCGGCGTCTATGAAGGCGACACCACGATGGCAGACCTGCTGAAACACGGCGATTTTGGCCTCGGCACCTTTAACCATCTCGACGGCGAACTGATCGCATTCAACAGTAATATCTTCCAGTTGCGTGGCGACGGCAGCGCCCGGCGCGCCCTTCCTGAACAAAAAACGCCCTTCGCCGTCATGACATTCTTTAACCCGACTAATGAATACGTGATTGACCGCCCGCACAGCCGTGAACAAATCCACGCCGTAATTGATAACGCCGTCGCCAGCCAGAACACCTTCTGCGCATTGCGCATTGATGGTGAGTTCAGCCGCGTCGAGACTCGCACCGTACCGGAACAGCACCGCCCTTATAAACCGATGCTCGAAGCCATCGAAGCGCAGCCAACATTTCATATTGAAAACAGCCAGGGCGTGCTGATTGGCTTTCTGACACCTGCGTATATGCAGGGCATCAACGTGGCGGGCTATCACGAACATTTCATCAATCAGACACGCAGCAGCGGCGGCCATGTGCTGGATTACCAGGTTGAGCGCGGCGTGCTGACTTTCGGCACGGTCGAGAAGCTGTTGATCGACTTTCCGCAGGACAGCGATTTCCTGCACGCCAACTTATGCCCTGACGATTTAAATGATGCGATTCAGTCCGTTGAAAGTTAACAGTCCGCAGACAAAAGGAATAAAGCCATGAAAAATTCAGACAGCCAAAGCGAATGGAAATGCGGTGCGGATCTGGTCGTCGCGCAGCTTGAAGCACAGGGTGTCAAACACGTGTTCGGCATTCCCGGCGCAAAAATCGATCGTGTTTTCGATTCGCTGGTCGATTCCCGCATCAAAACCATTCCGGTGCGTCACGAAGCCAACGCCGCCTTTATGGCCGGTGCCGTCGGCCGCCTGACCGGGAAAGCGGGCGTCGCGCTGGTCACCTCCGGCCCCGGTTGTTCGAACCTGATCACCGGCGTTGCCACCGCGACCTCCGAAGGCGATCCGCTGGTGGCTTTAGGGGGCGCGGTGAAACGCGCCGACCACGTTAAACAGGTGCACCAGACCATGGACACCGTCGCGATGTTCCGCCCGGTCACCAAGTATTCCGCCGAAGTCACCTCATCTTCCGCGCTGGCCGAAGTGCTGGCGAATGGTTTTCGCGCCGCCGAGTTCGGGCGTCCGGGTGCAGCATTTATCAGCCTGCCGATGGATATCGTCAATGAACCGGCCAGCGGCAAACTCCTGACCTCGCAACCGCCGGTACTGGGCAGCGCGCCGCACGACGCGATATTGCAGGTCGCACAATTACTGAAACAGGCCAAAAATCCGGTCCTGCTGCTCGGCCTGATGGCCAGCCAGCCGCGCAACGCCGAGGCGATCCGTCGTCTGCTGCATAAAAGCGATCTGCCGGTCACCAGCACCTATCAGGCGGCAGGCGTTATCGATCAGGCTTCGTTCCATCGCTTCGCCGGTCGCGTCGGTCTGTTCAACAATCAGGCCGGTGACCGCCTGCTGCGTAACGCAGATCTGGTCATCACCATCGGTTACAGCCCGGTCGAGTATGAACCGGTGCAATGGAGCAACGGCAGCGCCGAACTGGTTCACATCGACGTGATGCCCGCCGAAACCGACAGCGACTATCTGCCGGACGTCGAACTGGTGGGCGATATCGCCGACACACTGGATCTGCTGACAGAACAGATCCCGCAGCGCATCGATCTGAGTGCTTCTGCTATTGCGATCCTCGACGATCGCCGTCAGCAGCGCGAACTGCTGGCCCAGAAAGGCCGCAGCCTGAATCAGTTTGCCATCCACCCGCTGCGTCTGGTGCGCGCGATGCAGGACATCGTTAACAGCGACGTCACCCTGTGCGTTGATATGGGCAGTTTCCATATCTGGATCGCCCGTTACCTTTACAGCTTCCGTGCGCGTCAGGTGCTGATTTCCAACGGCCAGCAAACCATGGGTGTCGCGCTGCCATGGGCGATTGGCGCTGCGCTGGTCGATCCCAGCCGCAAAGTGGTTTCCGTATCCGGCGACGGCGGCTTTATGCAATCAAGCATGGAACTGGAAACCGCCGTCCGTCTGGGCGTCAACCTGCTGCACATCATCTGGGTCGATGAGGCCTACAACATGGTGGCGATTCAGGAAGAGAAAAAATACCATCGCACCTCCGGCATCCAGTTCGGCCCGATTGATTTCAAAGCCTACGCCGACGCCTTCGGCGCCAAAGGGTTTGCCGTCACCTCCGCCGAAACGCTGGAAAGCACACTGCGCGCCGCCATGGACGTACAAGGCCCCGCCGTCGTCGCCGTCCCGGTGGATTACAGCGATAACGCGCTGCTGATGGGGCAACTGGAGATGGGGCGGATTTTTTAGAGGGTGGGGTTTTTAGATGCAAAACGCCCTTGTCAGGGCGTTTTTTTACTCGCAGCTATCATAGCTTTTAGCTCATCAATCGAGAGCGTACGGTCTTTTTTGCGATGAATGATCCCGTGACAATTGGCGCAAACGGGAACAAGATCGGTTTTTGGATTTACGATCTTCGATTTACCAAATTCGGAAACAGGCACAACGTGATGAATATGGATAAAGTCGGTCGCATATTCTCCGTAGAAATCACCAAAGTTGAAGCCACAAGCGAAACAGGTAGTGCCATGTATGCTTTTTGCCAACTTCTTCAGTTTTGGGTTTCTTTCATACTTTGTAACGAACTTAGAAGTTTTCTTCCCTTCCTCATATGAAACCAGAGACTCTTCATCGGCTTCATCTTCTATACGGATTTCCTCGCTTTTAATGTCATCCATAATAAAGCGTGATTCCGTTAGCGCAGACGCAACAGCAATATCGGCAAAAACCTCTCCTGATATGGGACGAACACTAAAACGCCAATAATTGGTTTTTTGTTGGTCTGGAATTTCTTCGTAATAGACACCGTCATTTTTAGCTAACACAGCCTGTTCAAACGGCTGGAAATCCGTCAATACTGCATATAGATGACCGGCTTCATCCGGTTTGATCTCGCGTATGCGTCCGATACCAAAATAGTGCGGGGCATCAGACAAACGCTGTGACGAATACTCTTTATGCTCTGCCTTTAGCCTCCCTTTGTAATACACAAAACGCATTCCAGGGCTGAGTGACTTTTGATACTGCTTAGGAAAATGATATCGCTCTCCCGTTTTGTCATCCCATTTGGAGTCATCACTCTCCGCAAGAACGACACACATCTCTTCGTCCATCATCTATCGATACCTGTTAGTTGAATCAATAGGTTGAAAGTATAAGATGTTCTCAATTGCATACAACTCATGCATTTATTTTTTGAATGGTTTGACTACTTTTATCGCCAAATAAACGCAATGGACAACGCCGTTACTTTTCAAGTTTCATACCTTTTCCAAGACACCTCGCAAAACTGAAAACTGCCTAAAAATTCCGCTTACTGTACAAATCCCCACGTATTAGACTCCCTTCGCTGCGGCAAAATCCGCAGTCAGAATTAGCGTTCTGTCATTTTCTGGTACCGACAACCCTATGAAAAAATGGGGAATGTGGTACGGTCTGTTCTCACCCAAATTATGGTGGCTCAGACAGTGGCTTCTCATGAAGCACCGGATCCAGAAAACCGGTAACGCTAACGCTGTTTGAGCTACCACCCCGAGGTTAGCGTCTCAAGTGGTAGTAAATTCACTATTTTCTGGAGTACTCAACATGCCTAACCTTTACGACAATACCCCGCTGGAACTGGAAGAGATCGTCGATCACTGCCGTGCCTTGTCTTATGCCATTGTGTCGCTGGATAATCCGCAGGCGAAAGATCTGCTGAGCTATATTCTGTGTGAACGGCTTGAAGTGCTGTATCAGACACTGGAAATGCCGATTAGCGAGGATGATGTGGTGAGCATCGACGTCGCGGAAGCACTGGCGCATTAAGCAGATTTGCAGACGTAAAAAAGCCAGCGCAAATGCGCTGGCCTGATGATCCACGAGGCATGTGAATTAGAAATCGTAGAAAACGGTAACCCAGGTGGCGTCCGCTTCGTCGTCTGTGGTGTGCGCTAATGTGCGCTCCACGTAAACAGACAAACCGTAACCGATGGTGGTACCCGCGCCCAGATAAACGTGGTTCGCGTGATATTCTTCGCCGCCTTTCAGTTGCAGGGAATCGGCTGCAAGGTATGGCTGGATCGATTTCAGGAACGGCTTGTCGATATTAAAGGTATAACCGACGAAACCTTCCACACCGTAACCGCTGCCTGCGAAGTAATGATCGACAGGATTTTCACGGGTGCTCGGCACGAAATCTTTGTAATAGCTGCCGGTCCCGACGATGTACCAGTTATTTGGCTGCCAGGTTAAAGCCGTACCAGATAACTGTTGATGATAATCTTTTTCGTTATATTGATTATCTTTAACCGTGGCATCAGTCA
Organism: Rahnella sp. NRRL B-41462; assembly: GCF_003263525.1. Lineage (NCBI taxonomy): Bacteria > Pseudomonadati > Pseudomonadota > Gammaproteobacteria > Enterobacterales > Yersiniaceae > Rahnella > Rahnella sp. NRRL B-41462. The sequence goes on from NZ_JYDF01000022.1 coordinate 16,594, forward strand.
GGCTATAAGCCGCACTCCAGACTAAATCTTTGGTGAGTTTATAATCGAACCCTAAACCGCCACCATTATTGCGGCGATAATGCTGATTCTCGCCCGCCTGAATTTCATCTTCCGGCAATAAATAGTTGGCATATAACGTCACAGGGCCAAAGTCGTTGGTATATTTCAGGCTACTTTTCGGCTTATTCGCGCCATCGTAACTGCCGTTAATACCAATACCCGTACCGCCCGCATGGCCATCGTTATCCCAGACGTCACTTTTAATCCCGACAACGGAATAATAAATACCGTACTGGTGGCCGTAGGTTAATGTCCCGTAACGATCGTCTTTAAAGCCCGCATATAACTGACGCTGAGTATCACGCTGACCGCCTTCCGGATAATGATCATTCATACCCAGAAGGTTCGCCATGTCCACACCCAGCTCGTAGTAAGCGATGACGGAGGTGTTTTGCGTCAGTTTATAATCACCACGGAAGCGGAAACGGGTGCCGCCATCGTGACCATTTTTATAATAACCCGGCTCCGGGCCGTTATTGAAAATCCACTCAGGGCGGATGCTCCCGCCTACCTGTAAACTTAATGGCGCCAGCAAAGCATTACTCTGAGGATTTTTATCTAAAACAGTAATCTCGGCCTGGGCGCTGGCAGATAATGCCGACAGCACGACGCCGCCAATTAAGATTGACGCTTTTAAATTGCTCATTATTACCCTGTCTTTATTATTTATGTGATGTGTGTGCGGTCTTGCGCCGCGTATAAATAATTAACATAGGTATGACGGAGGACAAAGTGAAAATTCAGAAAGTTCCCTATAAGAGAAAAATATGTTTAGGTGAATTATTAAACAAACAGGTTTTTAAATGTAACTCATAGAAACATTATTTGTATTATTGATTAAACAGGTATCAATACGATGAGTAATCCATCAATCGTAAACGATAAGAATGCCAGAATTGAAATATTTAATAACAATTACATCAGAAAAATAGCATCAATAAGTAAATCATGCCAGCGTGATAATAACACTACGTGACAACCCCCCGCTTTCATTATTTTAATTTGAGTGGTTTTCAACATCGCCAGAATAATATCCGGTAAATACTGTTATTCATTCACCCATTTCAATTTTTATCTCATGAATAGCGTTCTGGTGGTGAATATCTCCAATTCCCGGAACGGATTTTGCGAGACACATTCCAGATCTGACAACAAAACACTGTAAATATAAACAGGTTATTTCTTTGGCGTACGAACAGGCATAAAGTTCTCTGGCAGCGGCAATCACCTCGCCAGTACCGGGGGCCTCGACTCACTGACAATGGAATGACTTGTATGACTGATTCTGATAACCACACCGCGTTCACTACTAACTCTATCTCCGTCTTTCGCTCGCTTATCGCCGGGCTGGATTTCAGTCACTTTGATGATGCTCAGCTGTATGACCTCAATGCGCTGGCGTCAGAATCCGCCGGCGGATTATGTCAGGGGCTGTTGTGCTTAAGCGAAGGACTGGAGAACAGCGAGATATTGCTCCCGGAAGGGATTGCGCAGGTCAGCGATTATCTGAAAGCTTCCGCTCACCTGATCCCTGTGCTCTTTGAATTATGCGAGCAGGCCAACAGCGGGCTCGCAAGAAGCAAAAAGCTTACGGTGTATCCGATGAACTGACACGCGCGGCGATATCCTGCATCACATTACGCGCTGTCTGGCTGATTCCACCGAGTTGGAAAAAACCGTGGATCACCCCCAGATAGCGCTGTGCGGTGCAATTCACGCCCTGCTCTGTCAGCCGGGAGAACAGCGCTTCACCTTCATCGCATAGCGGATCGTATTCCGCCGTGATGATGTGAACCGGCGGCAACCCAGAAAAATCATCACGCCATAACGGGCTGACTTCTGGATGCATGAAATCCGTTTGCGGATAATAAGCTTCGAACCCGCTGAGCAGCGTGTCGCTGGTCAGCACGTAATCATCGCCATTGCGCTTGTGGCTGTCAGATGCTGCCATCGCGTCCAGCATCGGGTAAATCAGTACCAGCAGATGCGGCAGCCACTGCCCGGTATTTCGCAGGCGCAGCGCGGTGATCAGAGCCAGATGTCCGCCTGCGCTGTCGCCCATCAGCGTTATCCGGCTGCGTTCAACGCCAAGCCTTTCCGCGTTCTGCCAGATAAAATTTGCCGCCAGTTCTGCGTCGTCATGCGCCGCAGGATAAGTATGTTCAGGCGCTAAACGATACTGAACCGCAATCACCCGGCAGCCACTGTAATAAGCAAGCTGACGCAGCTGATTTTCATGCGTTGCAAAACCGCCACTGACAAAACAACCACCGTGATAATAGATAACGGCAGGCAGTGCGCCTTCTGCATTCAGCGGCGAGAAGATGCGTAACGAGATGCCGTCGATAACCACATCCTCAACCTCTGCACGTGGCTCAATATCACCCGCTAAAACTGCGCTGGCGATATATCCAGCGCGGCGCTGTGCAAAAGTCTGACTGCGCGACGACGGGCGACCTGCAGCGATGAAGTCATTAACAAGCCCGGCGATTGCGGGTTCCAGTGCCATGAAGAATTTTCCTGATTTTGGGGTGGGTAATTATTACATCAGTGTAAATCGCATGAGAGGGGGTGGAAAGTGCACAAAAAGCCCAAATGAACTGATTTTAGGCATAAAAAAGACCTCAGTTGAGGTCTATTTACATACTAATGGTGCGAAGGCCGGACTCGCCAATCAATTTCAACCGTCTGAATTATAAGTAAATAAATCGAGACACCACCACCTTGTATACTCACTTATATACTCAATTGATTTTGACATAAAATAACATAAAATCAATAAGTTAGTGAATTGGTGGTTTTGAGATTTTACGTGATTTTTCTGAAGAAAAACAGATTTTAGAAATGCCTAGATTAGATGCTTTGCGCTAACATTCCGGGATAGTGTTTCGCAATGATGTTATTCATCTTGTCGATTAGCTCTGGGCGCTTAAACGTCAAGTGTCCGGTACCCTTCTGGAAATATCGAATACTGAAATAATCATCTTCATACGACTGTTGGCTCGGGTTATCACGCACATGTTCCATAAGTCGGGTAATAATATCGCCCCGGTTATCAGGGATTGGTTTTCCGTCCAGCAGGAATAGCATCCTTTCCAAATCAGCTAACTGATCTCGACGCCAGCCCCAGTTCAGACTGTAGCCCCAGCGATTGTGAGTCACCAGATTATTGATGATGATCTTCTTTCCAAAACTGCACGGGCTGTTAGTTTTGTAATCCCATGACAGCCCCTTAAAGACGTTGATAATCCCCCGCTCAAATACCTCCAGTTTACTGTGATGTAGCTGCTCGAATGTGCTGAGAATGTTCTCTTCACTAATCGCAGGAAAATCACCCTCTTCCAGATTTTTTCGCCATTGGTCGCGAGCCTGTGCATCCATTAATGCCAACATCCCAGACTTCAACATCAGATCACGCCAGACACTACAATCAATGCTTCGAGTAATGGCGGGCATCGCTTCACTCACTGGCTTTGTCAGCCTGCAATCATGACGATGCCCTTGTTGCATTGCCCAGTCTTCGGCTATCCCACCGCCAATCCTGCTGGTCAGTTCAGAAATATCATTGAGGTTTTCAATCAACGCGCCAATCTGCTTGAGTGCGGCATCGCGGCCTGTGACGATCCGCTCGATATTGGTCGAGCAGATGAGTTCAGTATGGTCAGTTAGTACTTCAGGTTTTGTCTGCATAATTAGTTTTCCATGCACAAAAGCAAACACGCCTGCCGGGAATGGCTGGCGCATTATGATAGGAGAGTGGAGACAAGAAAAATCAGGCGTTCAAATCAGGAATGCGGCTCGCAAGATTTAGATACTTAGCGATCCAGTCAGCTGTTTTTTGCCAGTCAGAGAGAGGAATATCAGTATTTATCTGCCAGGTGACAGGGCAATAGTAGTTAGCTAATAGAATAACCACCCTGACCAAAAAACCATAAGGCAGGTTATTGGTATTACAGCGATAGTCGGCTGTTTGATGCATACCGCGAGTCAGTATAAATGCATCCCCAGCCTGCTGGCGGGCTCCGCTCCCGTTAAATGAAATGACGCCTAGCCCAATTAAACTATCGTCAAACCGTAGCGACGTATTACCTGAATGCTCGCAGATGGTCAGGCTGGGATGGCCTGTGGTTTGCGATTGCGTTCTTATGTAGCGATAAGCGAAAGTCACGGCCCTGCATAGATCCAGCCACGCGTCTGGTTCAGCCTCCTGAACCTGTTTGATACGGTATATTCCAGTATTGGAAGAATTCTTATCGTTCATGGCCTCTCCTCTTTTGTTTGAGAAAATATTCCGGTGGCCCGCCGCGCACGTAGAACATCGACGACGTTGAGATAAGGCTCTTCCCAGGAAAAACCATCACGGTCTGTTCGTATCAACGCATATCGCTCAACCTGGAAATTCACCGCATCTGCCAAAGAGATCCCCGCATCGATATGCTCCTGTATGACCCGGCTTTCACTGAACGGCGTATCATTTATTGTCAGGCCGTAATGTTGCTGAAACAGATAGGTCAGCAGGGTCTGCCAGGCTTCCAACGGAGTCACTGCTTTAGAACTTGAAGTCATCAGAGAATCTCCTCACAGCCAACCGCGTTCGGCAAAAGATATCGATTCGCCGTGTCCGATGACGACATGATCCAGCACCTTGATACCCATCAGAGTTGATGCTTCGATCAAACGGCCTGTCACGGAACGGTCTGTACTGCTGGGCTCCGCAGAGCCTGATGGATGATTGTGTGCAAAGACCACTGCCGCCGCGTTGTGGCTTAAGGCACTTTTGATGATTTCCCGTGGATAAACAGAGGTAGCGTTGATGGTACCCAATGACGTCATTTCACTGGCAATGAGGCGGTGCTGAGTATCCAGATACAGCACCATAAACACCTCACGTTCGAGTTGCTCCAGTTGTAAACGTAGGTACTGCAGGGTCACGGCGCTGGAATTAAAACTAACGGGTTTCTGTTTCATCTGTTTTTCGAGCAAGGTCAGCGCCATCTGGATCACTCGCTGCTGGGTTTGATATTGCATGGCGAACTCCAATAAAAGAAAAGCCGCTATCCGGTGAGATAGCGGCCTTATCGTGATGACATTCAGTAAATTAAAAATAGATAAGAGAAGGATCAGGAGGCCAGTTCCAGCATGTTTTCAGCCATAACCCAAAGGGCCCGGTTGAGCTTCACATCGCCATCGATACCTTTCACGGCGCGAGTATGGGCACGTTTACCTTTGGTCGTTCGCCCCGACAGTCCACCTTTAATCAGGTTTTCCTGGATTCGTTGATAAGTGGTCCAGAGATCGATACTTTCATCCTGCCATCGGCGAGCGCTGAGAATTTGTGATTCGGTCACTGGCTGATGCTCTTCGCCAAAGCGATACGTTAACGCAGCCTTTGCCAGCGCTTGTTGTGCAGGTGGCGGTAACAACAGAGATTGCATGGCGTCGCGTTTCTCCTCTACCCGATCAAATATCCCCAATACTTCGTATGCTCCCTCGATAACCTTCTCCACCACGTTGCCTTTATGTGGCACGCGCACTTCCCCAAAACTCTCACCGCAAATCAACCCATTTTGGCAAACTGACCTGAAGAGCCCCGGCAGCATCTGATACGAGCTGGAGCCGTCGTGGGAATTGAGGAGGATTATTTCCGGCACCTGATGCCCGGTGATTTGTCCGGTGCGGCGCAGGCGCAGCATATGTTTGGTGTGCTCGCGTTTGTTTGGGTCACGTACGCGGGTTTGACAGGCAAAGAACGGCTGGAAGCCTTCACGCTGCAGGTTGTCTAAAAGTGAGATAGTCGGGATATACGTATATCGCTCACTGCGCGACTCGTGTTTCTCTTCGCTGAATACGCTGGGAACAAAGTGCGCAAGTTCATCACGAGTTAATGGACGATCACGGCGAACGAGATTGGCCGCACCAAAGCGGCTGGCTAATTTCATGAATAAATCCTTATCTGCTAGAAAAAGAAAAGGGCCGCCCCTCCCGAAGGAGGAACAGCCCTGTCAGTACGGTCATATATGACCGGCTATGTATTTGTCGGTGAAAGTTTTGGATCCGTTTTATGCAGGCTGCAATACAGCTGTTATTTCCAGTTAAAGGTAAAAGCGCCTTTACTGGTTTGTACGCTTAGCTCCAGAGGACGACACTGCGTGAAGTTGCTGTTACTGGGTGTGGTAAAGGACAGAGTCTGACCGTACCCCAGACGTTTGTTCACATTCTGTCCCCTCCCCGACATTGAAATCAGACAGTTACCCCGGTTCAGGGTGATTGACTGGATAGTGATGTCATTTTCAAGGCTGGTCAGCGTCAGTTGCCAGACTGGAAAATTAACTTTCGGGAGATAAGTTCCCTGTGAATTGACAGACAACGGTGCGTTATCCGCCAGCGCAGGAAGCGCGACGGCAAGTAGTAGGGTGGTAAGCAGGGTTTTAAACATCATTAAAATTCCTTATTAACAACGAATTGTATTCTGGCGCACAGGCCAGATGCAGCATCAGAAGCCATTGGCCTGGGCAACCCCGTCATCCGCCAATGCGTGGCTGATGTTGTTCACCACCGTATGAGGGTCGAGCTTTACCTCTGCCAGCAGTTTTCCGGTGTCCGGAGCGCCCTTAAATACATAAAGTGAAGCTACTGGCTCACCCTCATCGTTTGATCCAGCGGATACCTGGTAGCGGGTTTCTCCGTTACGAATAGTGAATTCCTGAATACTGATGACCTGATTGCTCTGGTACGCGTAAGTGGTGCTGGCCGCTGGAACAGTGATATCCATCTCTTTATTTGTTGCTCCGGTTTTGCCAAAGGAATAAGACACGTGCAGGGTATCAATACAGATTTCGACTTCTTTGTTATGGTTGAGCGTCTGCGCATAAAAGACCGGCTTTGCACAGTGGGGACCTTCAGCCTGGACAGCGTTCATACATGACAGCAACAGCCCGGTGCTTAACAGCAGAACGCTGACGATACTTTTTAATTGATCTGTCATTTTTATTCCCCCAGTTCGGGTAATACGACATAAATATCCCTGCCCCTAACTTCAATGGTCATTGGCTCCTTGTTACCGGTATTCATCAGTGCCTGAGCCCGATAAAAACGCCCGCTGACCTCTTCCTTTAAATCCGTTACGCGAATACAGCGTTCATCAATGCCTTGCCGTTGCATGATCTGGGTAACAGTAGAACAGGCGCTCTGTGCAAGTTGTTCGGTGCCCGACTGCTTTTTAAAATGATTACCGGCCACGACTGACAATACGGTGCAAATCAGCCAAATCTGTAACAAACGCCAGGGTTTCCCCTGACGCTCGTCACGTTGTCGCAGATAAACCATCGGTAATAGGAAATATAAAAATGAAGATGCGCGTTTTTCTTGTTTCATCAAACTGAGTCGGTCGAGCAGCACCCAAATAAGGGAGAGCACCATATACAGGCCAAGGGCAATCTCTTTAGGAAAGAAAATGGCGAAGGGTACCCAGAGTATTGGAAGGCCAATGGACAAACACCAGGCGTAGGTGTCTTGCTTGAGAAACGGATAAGGTTTCAACATAGAGAAATATTCCTTTATTAATAATCAATTAGAAAATGTTGGGATTAAACGACCTCCCCAGCGAGGGGATCGTATCGGGATGTAAAGAGGAGAGATAATCGTTAGTGAAGATCAATAAACCGAAACCGATCGTTGTAACCTATCGGTATTGACGATAAAAAATATTAATTCAATAGTCACAGGCTATCATGAGTTTGTGTTCGATCGGCGAAACAGATCGAACGGGTGAGCTGCTGACCGTGAGGAATCAGAACAGGAGATGCCAGACGGCACGGACAACAGAAAGTAGCCTTTGGCGAAGCCGTTTAAACTGACGCACCACCGCACCAGTGGCTTGCATTGCACAGAGCGCATCATCGAAAATATCGCCAACTCCATGGGCAAAGTTGTCCTTAGCTGTGTTGATAACATTCTTCGTACGATACTCAGGCTCAAGCTGACGGATAACCGCACTGCTGGCGTTATCCGGCAAAGCACAAATGAAGGTTTCGGCCCAGAGGAGCATATTGAACCCCTCCGACGCCGATACGGCCAGAACTGGATGCTGGGGGGAAAACAGGGCATTGACCTGCGCTATTTTTACCTGCAGGTGCTGTTGCTGAAGTAAAGAGGGTTGGTGAGTGACGAGATCCCATTCCCGGCAAGGCTCTATTTTATCGGCCTGGTTGAGGACGAACAGAAAACGGGCGGGGTCTGCCCCCTGAGAAATCAATTGATTATAGCAACGTATATCATCATTCCACGCTCGGTCATCAGCTTTCAGCACCCAGATAATCAAGTCCAATTGACTTAACCAGTGTTGATATAACCGTGTATAGATGCGGTCAAGTTCGGGCGTTTCACCTATTCCAGGAAAGTCCACCATGAGTAAGGCATACGGCGCAAGGCTCAGTTGATAACGCTGTACCTGTCGGGTACACCCTTTGACTGCGCTGACTTTGGCAGGTGGCGGAGTAAATAGGGTATTGCAGAGGCTAGATTTACCCACACCGGTTTTACCCATAATGCCAATCGTTGGTTCATAATGAATGCACTGATGTATATGCTTGAGAATGGCAAGGGAGAGGCTTTCAGGGAGAAAAGATAGTGGTTGTGTCAAGGCAGAGATGCCTTGTTCGGTTTTATCTGGCACATTAACCTCCGTGATTTGAAATTACAAAATGGCAGAAAAATCTGCTGCCGTTCTCATGGAGATAATATAGGTCTGAAAACATTTACAACTAAAAACCTTAGATGCTGGCTTATCCGAAATGTCTTTTTTTCTGCGTGTCATTCATTGGCTTCAGTCTGACTCTGTCTTTATTGAAGGTGATATCAACGCCTTTGAGCAAAGGGATAGGAAACTTGTCTGATGGGAAAGCTTTAGCGGTTGTTCGTACAGGGATGAAAAATGCACCGACAGTATCCAGGGGTGCAATTTCTGCCAGTTGGCATAATCCCAAATTCTTTCTTACTCTGGATTTTGAAAGATCTCTGAATTTTATATATTGAATATTCTCGAAATCATATTTCCCCCCCCACCTCGCCCATTCAGACCGAGTGACATGGATGAGGGTACAGTTTGCTAAAAAATTCCCCTCGCAATATCCAGTCTCTGAGACATTACTAGTATAGAAACAAATAATATCGGTTTTAATCACAACCAAGAAACTCCCATCATGGTTAGGATTGTTGAAGTTCGAAGAGATATGTTGATAGATATTTTGATCAATTTCCTTCATCAAACCTTTGTGATCAAGTCTCTTTTGAGTTGCTTTACTCTCTAGTGAAAATGCAGGCAGGGCTGTAAAGGAAATCAGTCCGCTAACCTCAATCCTTCTTGAATTGGTATACTCAGGATAAATTCGAACCACACCGACTTCTTCCTGATTTAATTCAACAGAAGCTGCGTTTTCTCTTTCACGTGTTACCAGTGAATAAAGATAGTGTGAAGCACTTTTCTTTCCATTCGGCTTTGCGGATTTATCCCTCAGAAACTTATCGGTTTCATCATCAGAGTAGTACATCGTCGCCTTGTATTTATAACCCATTTTTTCGTACCTCTCTCCATAGCAACAGCATCAAAATTAATACTCCTTCGGTAACTGCTTAAGCTTTCCTCACCCAAAATGGTCATCGCTAGGTGCTGGTCAAAAAACGATGTCATCGCATAATTATGACCTACTTTTATGTTATATAAAATATTTAAGTAACCTATTTAAAAGTGACCTATTTTAGATTTATATGTTGGCAATCATGTAAATATATGAAAACCACTTTGCACGTGATAATGACCAGTAATTCTAGGTTTTCTTAATAAGATTGCAGTCAAAACAGAAGAGCAGCAGAGTGAAACCTGTAAGCCCCTGATGGAAATTCCCGGCGTGGGGCCGTTAATTGCCACGGCGGAAGTTGCCACCATGGAAGAAGCATCAGCATTCAAATCAGGGCGTGAGCTCGCTGCTTATGTAGGTCTGGTACCGAACCAGACTGGTTCCGGTGGAAGTGCGCCTGCAGGGGGTTAAGCAAACGTGGTGAACCACTTCAGACAACGTATAAACGCAAGAGGAATATGAGCTAAATCCCTCGAAAAGTTCAACGATAACTCGGGAGTGATTTCAGCAGGTTTACAGACTCGTCGAGGCCTGCTTTTGGCGAATCCTTCTACTATTGCAAACTGCCTTTATCCACTCGCCCTTGTCTCCGTATTGTTAATAATGGACATCAAGTCATCTAAAGATATAGGGGTATGAATAGAGCTATTAGTACGACATAACCACCTGTATGCACTTGAGTACTGTCAGTACAAGAGAGGCTGACACTCAGTAAAAAATTACCAGAGATCCGATGAACTGAACTCAATCAGCTAAGGACTCAACGTAATGAACAAGAAGAAATCAGATAAATGCACGCCTGATGAATACTATGTCAAAAGGATCAGCGAAACGGTAGATAAAGCCCTGGCGGACTATCCGCGTGTGATGGCTGTCAGATTTGACCTTCGCTTCCCCGATGAAGAAGACAGGATGGACTGCCCTACACGCTATTACGACGCTCCCGATGTTATTTCCAACTTTATTGCCTCAGTGAAATCCCAGATTAAAGAGGACATTAAGCGCAAGAGAAAAGCAGGTAAGACAACGCTGACCTGTAAGGTAAGGTTCGTATGGGTGCGGGAACTCAATCAGGATGAAACAAAACACCACTATCACGTCCTTTTGCTACTCAACAAGGATGCCTATCCCTGGCCTGGTAAAAGGCGAACAGAACCATTGATAAATTTTTACAGCATTTATCAAATAGTAATTAACGCCTGGATCCGAGCAATCAAACGTAATTGCCATGAAAAAAACTATCATGGTCTTATCCATATTCCTGCTGGGGGTTATTATTCTTTAAATCGTAATAAACCTCACTTTGAGACTGACTGCCAAGCATTAACCGAAAGAGCGATGTATCTGGCTAAAGAATTTAGCAAAGACCATTCAGATGGCAGACGTAATCTGGGGTGTTCTCAGGGGTAAACGTTAAGACAGTAATTTATTACTCGCATGTGGATGTTGAGAAGGAGAAAGTGCCAACGGTGAATCATATCTGAACGGCACATCTCCATACCTCTCAACGTTCCATATGGAGACCGTCATTATGACAACTCAGAATAACAATGCCAGCCTGCTCAGCGACCAGCTGGTCGATATGCCATTCATAACTAACTACACCAAAATGTCGGATAAGTGGTTCTACAAAATTATTCAGGATGGCGTCTTCCCTAAACCCATCAAACTCGGGCGCAGCTCCCGCTGGCTCAAAAGCGAAGTGGAATCCTGGATGCAGCAGCGTATTACGCAGTCACGCACGTAACCCACAACTCGGCAGTTACCGCTAAATCACCGCCCATCCATCTGAACTCAATCATTCCATCATACACACCCCGCCAGTCTGCCCATACAGGGACGGCTTTCGCCTGCGTGCTGTCTGGCGGTAAGGAGCAACATCATGTATGCCAAATCTTTTATTGCCCATGCTTCACGTGGACGCCTGACCTCGGCTGCCACGGCAAAAACATACCCTTACGACCGCTACGTCTGTCACTTGTGCAACAGTGCGTTGGTCTTCCATCCTGAGTGTAGCTCTGAGCGCCCTTGGTTTGAACATACCAAAAACACAATGACTGATAATGGACGTAAGCATTGCCCGTATTTGGTTATCGAACCTGAAGAAATGCGCCTTATCCGAAGACTTCGGCGTTTGGTGACTGACGTTCACCCGATAGTGCGGCAGGCTGACTGGTATTGCATGGAATGTGACAAGCATTATAACGAAGAACGCTACTGCCTCAGTTGCCGTACCGGTACCAACAGCGCAGAGGTGCCCGCGAGGCTTACCCTGTTGCGGACACCAGGAGCGGAGGACGTGACTTGCGTATGATGAAGTGTTACCTGGCGACTGATCGCGAGGGCCATTTTGTGACGGCAGAAGCGGCAATGAGTGCCACGGATCAGATATGGAGTTGTGCGTCCTGTGACTGTCGGCTGGTGCTGCACGGCGGTATACCCGCAGACCCAGCCTGGTTTGAGCATGACCAGCGGTCAGTGGCCGAGCATGTGCTGATGAACTGCGCACATCTCGACCCACAGGTAAAGGCCGATACCCGGCACAACCAGCTGCGCAGGATGGTGAGTGGGCTGGATGTCCCTGTTAGAGCGTTATCCTGGTACTGCACGTGGTGCGATAACCACTATCAAGGGGGCAAGTTATGTACCCAGTGTGGTACCGGCATATACAGCATCGAAGAAGCAAACTGGCAGGCCAATTACAACCGCGCCGTCCTGTAGTGTGCCAGCCTGTTCCCTATTTCATTACGCTACATCACCTTCCTGTGACCAATGCTATTCTCAACTGGAGAGACTTCATGAAATTATTCAATGAAGGGCTGACAGATGTGCAGCGGATTAACCGTAGGCTCCAGGCCGCGATTGATCATTACCCGCAACTTGCCGCTTTTCGGTTTAGCCTGCAACAGCCCAATGCAGAGACAGTATTTATCCCTGAAGACGATGCAGTGAAATTCGTTAATATGCTTCAGGAAACGATCAGCAGGTACATTGACATACGCCAGTCAGGGGGAAAAGTTACTCCACCTACGATCCTCAGGGCATTATGGGGAGTGAGTACGTCCCGCGAGATCCCTGTGCCAGACGATGCGCTGTCCGGCAACATTTGAAGTCGGTGGAGCCGATAATATCTCCCAAATCCTGATGGCACTGACCGGCATGCCCAACCCGGTGGGCATACCGGCTTCCCGTTTACTGGCGCTGTTGCCCACCCATACCTCCGATGGCGTGAAAGCGGTAATACGCAGTCAGGCACCGAACACGCAGGTGAGAATAACGCCCCGCTGCCCGGTCGATATGCCGGTGAGCAAACGCGCCCACATGTCAATTAATAGCGGGATGCCCCTCGGTGAGCACCCGGTACTGGGGGAACGTATCAGCGTGGCAAATTACTGTATCGGAGTAGAAATGAGAACGGAAGATGCGGATGAGGCCAGAGGGTGGATGCCAAACGGTGAGCTGCGAAGGACGTGTTTGCCCTGCTGCGAACCTATTTGGGTGTCGATTACGACGTGAGCCTGCACCTGACGATATCGACACGCTTACTGCCGCGCCCCCGTCTGGGCGACTCAAACCTTTTCTCGGGTTACAACATCATGCTGGGGCTGCGGGATAATAACGGAGATCAGATGCCGCAGACGGTGCGCATGCGGATAGAAAAGATGCGGAAGGTGGTGTTTGATGATGAGTAAATCAGGCACTAATCTCAGGGCCGAAAGCCATCAAAAAATTCGCCAGGATAATCAGGGCCAATAATGTTCTTTTACTAATGATTCTGTGTCTGCTTGCCTGGACAAAAATCATGGCAAAACGGGGTATGGTAGCCCGATCCAATTTACTCCAGCTAAATATATAGAGTTGTTCAAACCTCTCTTCCGTATGTAAGTCATGGCATCATGGCTCTATCGCCATTACAATCATTACTTGATTTTTGCGAGCAGCATTCCGGATTTCTGATGGCACAAACGATGAATAAAAACGATAAACGCTGGATTGGCGATCTGCTGGGCGGGCCGCTGATGGTTCGAGAGAGTCGGACAATTGCTGAATTGCTGCTTTCCGAACCAGACGAAACGACCTGGCAGCAGCAAATAATCGATGAAAATATCCTTCAGGCATCCTCCACCAACACGGCGAATCGCTATGCCAGAACAGTAAAACTTCGACTAATGACGCTGGATCGCGAGTGCTGGCAGCTGATAGTTGATGGTAGTGAAAGTGAACGTCTGCAAATGCTGCTAGTGGCTCTAATGATTCAGTCACCGATTGTCGCGGATTTTATGGCTGATGTCGTGAACCCGGCACGCCAGCAGTTTAAAGAAAAGCTTGGTATAAATTGCTGGAGTGAGTTTGTTGATGAGAATCTTCGTTTGCACCCCGAACTGGGGGCTTTTTCTGATTCCTCTATTCAAAAAATGGGCAACAACCTGATTAAGGCCCTCGCAGAAGCCGGATACCTGGACACCCCACGCCGCCGGAATCTTCAAACTATTTTCCTGCTATCTGATGTCGCTTCGGCTTTGCATCGTTTATACAAAGCCGAACTACTCCCAATCCTGGAGGGCAACGCGTGAATGACCCAATCCTTGATTACCGTTTAAAGCAGTTAGAAGAGCGTATCGGCGATGACCGTTTTTTAAAAAACCAGGGCTCCGGCAATGAGATTGGCTTCTGGATTTTTGATTATCCGGCACAGCAGGAGCTGCAGGTACGTGAGTACCTGGCGTTTCTTTTTAAGAAACTAGAAAAAAAATATACATTCACCCAATTGAATATTTTTCAGGTCATCATCGACATGCTGGAGGAACGTAAACTATTCGAGCGTATCTGCCAGCGTGAACCTGAACTTGGGCTGGAAACATTGAAAAAGCATCTGGCAGCGCCACTCAGCCAGAAAAAAATCGCTGAATATATTGCCCATACGGTAGATCTTCCCTCGCAGCAATTTGTCATTCTGACTGGGCTCGGCAACGCCTGGCCGTTGGTGCGCGGGCATGAACTCATGAGTGCTTTACAGGATGTAATGGGTTTTACGCCACTTCTGATGTTCTATCCTGGTAATTACAGTGGATATGACCTGTCTCCTCTAGCTGGCATTAACTCCCGTAACTATTACCGAGCCTTCAGACTGGTACCAGAAACCGGTCCTGCGGCGACTTTGAACCCTCGTTAAAAGACGACAGCAATGAATATTGAACAGATTTTCGAAAAACCGCTAAAACGTAATATTAACGGCGTGGTTAAAGCCGAGCAGACCGATGACGAAAGTGCCTGGGTTGAACTGGATGAGTATGTCATCACCCGAGAACTGGACGGTCACCTACGCCAGTTTTTCGAGGTGTACGCCCCCGCCACAGGCCCCGGTAGATTGCAACTTGCCGATAAGATGGGTGTTTGGGTTTCCGGCTTCTTTGGCTCCGGTAAATCTCACTTCATTAAAATCCTTTCTTATTTGTTGGCGAACCGCGAGGTCAGCCACAATGGCGTAACACGCAAAGCGCTCTCTTTCTTTGAAGAGAAAATCGACGATGCACTGTTATTGGCCGATATTCGCAAAGCGGTTCAACACCCGACCGATGTGGTGCTGTTCAATATTGACTCGCGCGCAAACGTTGAAGATGGCGTTGATGCGATCCTAAAAGTTTTCCTGAAAGTCTTTAACGAATTGGCAGGCTATTGCGGGGACTTCCCGCACATTGCACATCTGGAACGCGAGCTCGATAAACGCGATCAGTTTGATACGTTTAAAGCCGCCTTTGCAGACATTACCGGTTCTCGCTGGGAAGATGAACGCGATGTCTATCTGATGATCAACGATCAGATGGCGAAAGCATTAAGCATCGCGACCAAACAGAGTGAGGAATCCTCTCGTCAGTGGATCGAACAACTGGATAAGAACTTCCCGCTGGATATTAAGAACTTCTGTACGTGGGTGAAAGAGTGGCTCGAGATCCAGGGTAACCGTAACATTCTGTTTATGGTCGATGAGGTTGGTCAGTTCATTGGCAAAGATGCCCAGATGATGCTGAAGCTGCAAACTATCACGGAAAACCTGGGCGTTATCTGCGGTGGTCGCGCATGGGTGATTGTCACCTCTCAGGCTGACATCAATGCCGCGATTGGCGGTATGAGTAGCCGTGACGGTCAGGATTTTTCCAAAATCCAGGGACGTTTCTCCACACGCTTACAGCTCTCCAGTTCCAATACTTCAGAAGTTATCCAGAAACGACTATTGGTGAAAACCGAGGCGGCAAAACCGGCGCTGGAAGCTGTTTGGCAGGAGAAAGGTGACATTCTACGTAACCAGCTGGCGTTCGACACAACCACCACAGCCACGCTGCGCGCTTACTCCAACAGCAAAGAATTCGTTGATAACTATCCGTTTGTGCCATGGCAGTACCAGATCCTACAAAAGGTCTTTGAATCGATCCGTACCAAAGGGGCTGCGGGTAAGCAGTTGGCAATGGGGGAGCGCTCTCTGCTGGATGCCTTCCAGTCAGCAGCTGTGCAGATTTCTGCCGATGGTCTGGACAGCCTGGTCCCGTTCTGGCGTTTCTACTCCGCGATTGAAAGCTTCCTTGAACCTGCGGTTAGCCGCACTATCATTCAGGCTTGCCAGTCTCCGTCACTGACGGAATTTGACGGCAAACTGTTGAAGACATTGTTCCTGATCCGCTACGTTGACGTCCTGAAAAGTACTCTTGATAACCTCGTCACGCTCTCCATCGATCGTATTGATACTGATAAAGTGGAACTGCGTCGACAGATTGAAGCCAGCCTTAATCGTCTGCAGGCTGAAATGCTGATCTCGCGTATTGATGACAAATTCGTTTTCCTCACCAATGAAGAGAAAGAGATTGAAAACGAAATCCGCAATATCGACATTGAATTCACCACCATCAATAAACAGCTCTCGACTATCATTTTTGACGAGATCCTGAAGAACAAAAAGTACCGTTACCCGGCGAACAAGCAGGATTTTGATATCAGTCGTTTCTGTAACGGACACCCGCTGGATGGTGCAAACCTTAACGATCTGGTGGTGAAGGTTCTCACGCCTTTGGACTCGAACTACGAAAGCTATAGAAGTGCACATTCCAACAGCCTGCTGATGACGGATAGTAAAGACTGCATTCTGATTTGTCTGCCTGATGAAGCCCGTACCTGGCAAGACCTGACCATGTATGCACAGACCAAATCTTTCCTCAGTAAACAAAGCGGGCAACGTCCCGAGCAAGCAACGTTGTTGGCCGAAAAAGGCCGTGAAAATGGCATGCGCGAAAAAACACTCAAAACGCAGATTGAAGCCCTTCTGGCGCAGGCCGATGTCTGGGCGTTGGGCGAACGGCTGGATAAAAAATCCTCCTCGCCGTCGACGATTGTTGATGCCGCCTGCAGATATGTAATCGAAAACAGTTTCTCCAAACTTAAAATGTTGCGTCTCAGTACCGGGGATGTAAACCGTGAGACCCATGCACTGCTAACGGTAGAAAATGATACCCAGCTTGATTTGGGGGAAATGGAAGAGTCCAATCCAGAGGCGATGCGTGAAGTGGATAACTGGATCAGTATGAGTATTGAAACTCATAAGCCTGTTTATCTGCGGGACATTCTCACTACCTTTGGCCGCCGTCATTACGGCTGGCCAGAAGATGAAGTCAAACTGTTGGTGGCTCGTCTGGCGCGTGCCGGTAAATACAGCTTCACTCTGCAAGGCAGCGAAATCACACTGAAGCAGGCGTGGGATGCATTTAATAATTCACGTCGTTATAGCGATTTGCGCCTGCATAAAGTTCGTCGCCACGACGAAGCGCAGTTGACTAAAGCTGCGCAGCTGATGGCTGAGATTGCCGGAGAACCGTTTAACGAGCGTGAAGAACAGTCGTTGGTCTCTCATATTCGAGAACTCTTTGGCCGCTGGAAGAGCGAACTCACCGTTTTTAAAACTCGTGCAGAGAGTGGACAAAACCCTGGCCGTAAAGAGATAGAGGAAGGCCTGGTATTGCTGAACGGGATCCTCAGTGAGAAAGAAGAGTATGCCGTTATTGAAAAAGTGACCGCAGCGGCTGGCGACCTCGAAGATTTCGCAGAAGACTGGGACGATCTGGTCAGCTTCTACAAAAACCAATATGCAACCTGGCAACGTCTGAGTGCCGCGTTGAACGGCAGTTTTAAAGCTAACCGTAATGCGCTGGAAAAAAACGATACCGCCCAAAATACACTTCGGGAACTGGAGGCTATCTACGGGAAGCCGCGACCTTACGGTGAACTGCATCGTATTATCCCGCTGATTGAAACCGTTGAGTCTGTTAACCAGCGCCTGGTGGAAGAGTACCGAAGCCATGCGCTGTTGCAGATAGATGGTCATATCAATGAGCTGAAGCAAAGCATGCAGGAGATGCACGTCCCTGCTGATTTGCAGCACTCGCTTTTGCACCCGATGCAGCAATCGCGTAAGAAAGTGGAGCAGAACGGTCTGATCCCGCAGATTATGGAAGAGCAAGCTGAGGTTCGGGCGTTGCAATTTAAAGCAAACGAACGACTGAACGGTTGGGTTGAAGAACAGCGTAAGAAAATGCCTGAACCAAAACCCATCCCTCAGCCAGGGATTATCGACCCCGTAGTTAAGCCTGAACCCAAGCTGAAAAAGACCATCTACGTGAACACGCGTAAAACGATGGAACGAGCTGCCGGTGTGGCAACGCTGGATAGCGCTGAGCAGGTAGACAAAGCGCTGGAACAATTACGCAAAACGCTTATGGATGCCATTAACGCAGGCGAACGCGTACAGCTTCAGTAACACCTCCATTTTCAGGGCAGATGCTGTCTGCCCTATTCAGGACTTCACATGAATACGTCAAACATCAAAAAATACGCCCCAGTGGCACGTAAACAGTTCCGCGATGCGGTCATGCAGAAGCTGACCACGCTGGGCATTGAGACCGATAAAAAAGACAACCTGCAAATTTCGCAGGCGACAGTTCTTGGCGACAGCGTGCGTTATGGTCAGTTCTCGCTGGAAAAATCACTAACGGCACGTCGTGAACGCCTAGTTAAACGAGCAGAAAAACAGAGTTACGAAGTGCTGGTAGAGCACATCGCTTACACCTGGTTTAACCGCTTCTGTGCCATCCGCTATATGGAACTACATGGTTATCTGGATCACGGCTTCCGTATGTTGTCTCATACAAATCCGACACTGGAAGGTGGTTTTGAGGTGCTGGATCATGTACCAGAAGTGGCGGATGCTCTGGGGCTGGACAAATCGCGCCTGGTGGAGATGAAGCTGGCGGGCGATCGTGACGAAGAGCTGTACCGTGAACTGCTGCTGGCACAATGCCATGCACTTCAGGGCGCGATGCCTTTCCTGTTTGAAGCGGTCAATGATGATATCGAACTGGTGCTGCCGGATAACCTGACCCGCACCGACTCAATTCTGCGCGGGCTGGTGGACACCATTCCTGAAGAAGACTGGGCGCAGGTTGAAGTGATTGGCTGGCTGTATCAGTTCTACATCTCCGAGAAAAAAGACGACGTGATCGGTAAGGTGGTAAAGAGCGAAGACATTCCCGCCGCTACCCAATTGTTTACCCCGAACTGGATTGTTCAGTATCTGGTGCAGAACTCGGTGGGCCGCCAGTGGCTGCAAACCTATCCGGACTCCAGCCTGAAAGGCAAAATGCCCTACTACATCGAGCCAGCGGAACAAACGGCAGAAGTGCAGGCACAGCTGGCTTCAATTACTCCGTCCAGCATTGATCCAGAAAGTATCAAGGTTCTGGACCCGGCCTGTGGTTCCGGGCATATCCTGACCGAAGCCTATAACGTGCTAAAAGCTATTTACGAAGAGCGCGGTTACCGTACCCGCGATATTCCGCAGCTAATTCTTGAAAACAATATCTTTGGCTTAGATATCGATGACCGCGCCGCACAACTCTCCGGCTTTGCGATGCTGATGCTGGCGCGTCAGGATGACCGCCGTATTCTGAGCCCAAACCGTGGCGTGCGGCTGAATATTGTTTCCCTGCAGGAAAGTAAACTGGATATCGCTGAGCTGTGGACAAAGCTGAATTTCCATCAGCAAGTACAGCGCGGCACCACGGGCCAGATGTTCCCTGAAGGGCCAGCACTGGCCAATACCGACAGCGCGGAATATAACCTACTGATGCGTACGCTGGCGCTGTTCACCAGTGCGAAAACTCTGGGGTCGCTGATTCAGGTGCCGCAGGAAGATGAAGCGGCGCTGAAGACATTCCTGGATGGAATGTATCGTCTGGCTGTCGAGGGTGATATCCCGCAGAAAGAAGCGGCGGCGGAGCTGATTCCGTATATTCAGCAGGCGTGGATTTTGGCGCAGCGTTACGATGCGGTTGTGGCGAACCCGCCATATATGGGCGGGAAAGGGATGAATGGCGAGCTAAAAGAATTTGCTAAAAAACAATTCCCGGACAGCAAGTCAGATTTGTTTGCGATGTTTATGCAGCATGCGTTTTCTCTACTTAAGGAGAATGGTTTCAATGCGCAGGTGAATATGCAGTCATGGATGTTCCTGTCGAGCTATGAAGCACTACGCAGCTGGTTGCTAGATAATAAAACGTTTGTCACCATGGCGCATTTGGGGGCTCGAGCCTTTGGTCAAATCTCTGGAGAAGTTGTTCAAACTACCGCATGGGTTATTAATAATCTTCATACAAATAGTTACCAACCTTTGTTTTTCCGTTTGATTGAAGGTAATGAAGAGCAAAAGAAAACTGCTTTACTAGAACGTAATAATACTTTTGACAAAACCTTACAAGATGATTTTAAAAAAATCCCTGGTGCTCCAATTGCTTATTGGGTAAGCGATGTTTATCGAGATATTTTTGTGCAGTCACCTTCATTATCTTCCATTGCAAAACCTAGGCAAGGGCTAGCTACTTCAGATAATAATAGATTTTTAAAATTATGGCATGAACCATCTATGGCAAAAATTAATTTCTCAGCTAAAGATCGTAATGATGCGTTAAAATCTGGAGCGAAGTGGTTTCCATGCCAAAAAGGAGGGGGGTATAGAAAATGGTTTGGAAACCATGATTATCTTGTTAATTGGGAAAATGATGGGAGAGAATTACTGGATTTTGCAGCAAGTTTATATGGTTCTCCCACACGAACGATCAAAAATATTCCTTTTTATTTTAGGGAGGGAGCCACATGGTCTACGATTTCATCGAGTGATTTTTCTATAAGATATAGTCCAGTAGGATTTATTTCAGAAACGAAAGGTGCTATTTGTTTTGCTGATAACAAAGCGACTTTATTATCAATTCTGGGATTCGGAAATTCGAAACTAGTTAACTACTTCTTGAAGTCATTGTCTCCAACACTAGACTACCATGAAGGTCCTGTTGGAAAGCTTCCATTTAAAAAAGAATTGAGCCCTGCAGTTATCGAAAATGTTATCAATTTGATATCGTTGTCTGAGATGGATTGGAACTCCGAAGAAACATCATGGGGGTTCAAACAGCATTCTTCATTTAATTTCAACGAGTTAGATACCTTAAGTGATGTTTACGAAAAATTCATCAATGAATCAAAAAAATTAATAGAGAAAGTTCAGCAGCTTGAAGTGTTTAATAATAAGGAAATCATTCATGAATATGGACTAGAATCAGAATTGAGCTCTTATGTTTCGTTCGATGAGATAACTTTGAATGTCAATCCGGATTATAAATACCCGGGTGAATCAGACGATAAACTTATAAGAATGAGATCATATTACTTTGTATCCCTGATTTCTTACTCCACTGGCTGCATGATGGGCCGCTACTCCCTCGATCGCGAAGGCTTGGTCTACGCCCATGAAGGCAACAAAGGTTTTGCCGAATTAGTCGCCGAAGGTGCCTACAAAACCTTCCCTGCCGATGAAGACGGCATCTTGCCATTAATGGACTCCGACTGGTTTGACGACGATGTTACCGCTCGCGTCAAAGAATTTGTATCTACCGTCTGGGGTGAAAAACACTTACAAGAAAACCTCGAATTTATCGCCGAAAGCCTCTGTTTATATGCTATCAAGCCGAAAAAAGGTGAGTCTTCGCTGGATACCATTCGCCGCTATCTTTCCACGCAGTTCTGGAAAGATCATATGAAGATGTACAAAAAGCGCCCCATTTATTGGCTATTCAGCTCAGGTAAAGAAAAAGCGTTTGAGTGCCTAGTCTATCTGCACCGTTATAATGATTCCACGCTGTCACGTATGCGTACCGAGTATGTGGTTCCGCTGCTGGCCCGTTATCAGGGCAATATCGATCTGGTTAGCGATCAGCTTAAAAGCGTCGAATCGGGAGCAGCAACCACGCGCCTGAAAAAAGAGCTCGATGGATTGACCAAAAAATTCAATGAGCTGCGCAACTTTGACGACCGCTTGCGCCACTATGCTGATATGCGTATCACTATTGATCTAGATGACGGCGTTAAGGTTAACTACGGAAAATTTGGCGATCTGCTGGCAGATGTGAAGGCTATTACCGGTAGCGCACCTGAGGAGATTTGATGAAAATAGCGGCGATTTATACACAGGCCGTTGGTCCTTTGGCCGACGGTGAGATTAGTTTCCAGAGTGACTGGTCGGGAGAGATTGAATCGAACGTACTGCTCACCGGTCCGAACGGTTGTGGTAAATCGACGCTACTTTGCGGCACTGCTATGCTGTGGGATGCATTAGGGTATTGGCTTGATCATAAAAAGCCAATGCTTGCGAGCCATTCTGCAAGAAAATGGCTCGAACGCTGGGGCACTTTTGCCGTGGTTTTCTCCGATCTGAAATGTTCTAACCAGTCCCCTATTCGTGTTGGTTTATTCTTCGGAAATGAGGATGCTGTTGATAAACTTATAGCTAAACAACCGTCCAACACTACCTGGATTGGCGAAGTTAGTGGGGGGAAAAAGAAAACTAGTCTGATGACTCAGAATGGCTTTGTCACCGATTACGTACTTGATGAGTGGTTGCAGACACTTTCGATTACTCGTGCACAAGTTGTACTCGGAAGGCTCAATTCAGGCATGGCTCTGACAGTTCCAAATATCATCTATCTGGATGCAGAAGAACGCCGCTGGATTACCCCAAAGAGCAATCTTTCTTCGTTAGCGCCTGATGACCTAAGTAAAAATTGGTTAGCTACTTACTCTCCCTCCACTGACTGGAAAGATCAGCTTGAAGCATCGCTATTTAACATGAAAGCGACTCTCCCTGAACAATATCCGGAGATGATGAAAACCCTGAATCAGTTCTTCTCAGGGAAAATCATTGAAGAGGAAATCCAACCTGGACAGCGTCAGCAAGTCAGACTGGCTAACGGTGATACTCATACGCTGGATGAACTGAGTTCTGGCGAGCATCAAGTTTTGATCATGCTCTTTATGGTTCAACGTTGGCTTCAGCCGGGTGGCGTCGTATTAATCGACGAGCCGGATCTGCACCTTCACCCTTCTCTGGTTTCGCCTCTGCTTGCGACACTGGAAAACATTATCCAGAAAAAGCACGGCCAGCTTATTTTGACTTCTCATGCTACCGATGTTTGGCAACGCTACGAAAGTTTAGGACTCCGCTATCCTCTTTCGGTTGAAAAAGGTGATGATTAATGAAGGAGTTTGAGTGGCATATCAAAACTATCCTTGATGAAAAGATCCGCGATGGAAAAAGAGCGTTAATCGTTGAAGGCAAAACGGACGAAATCGTTTTTACCCAGCTCTTAAAAAAAGTCGACCCCCAATGGGAAACAAACTGGGTTCTTGCCGAAGTTGGCGGCAAACGTAACGTTGTAGACATCCTTGCAGCGCAGCCGACATGGCTGGGCATTGTGGATAGAGATGAGTGGGATAATGCTCAAATTAGCCAGAGGCAACAGCAACTTCGTAACCTGTTAGTTTTGCCCAGATTTTGCATTGAAAACTATCTTGTTGTTCCGAGTGAACTTTGGCTCGGACTGCCACCTAAGCAAAAAGCAAATCTCCCCACCGAGCGGGAAGCCGCTATACAGGCTATTACGGCGCTAATTACCACAAATCTTGAAAGTTGGATTCAGTTTGGTGCCGCATGGGCCATTATCAATCCGCTTTGGGATGAGCTGCGCTCGCTTGGATTTAACCGCGACCTTCTTGATCCTCGACAGGTGGTTACTGAGCAAGGGTTCCTGACACATTGCCAACGTTGGCATGCTCACTTAGAACCTATGGGGCTGTTAGAGAGATATCAACATAAATTGGCCGAAATCAGAGATCTGACTGTTGATGAACAGTTACGCACCATTATTCACGGCAAAAAATTTTATAATACTGTTGTGATGCCAGCGTTTAGGCAGTTGCTTGCACTCAGGAGCGCTATCTCAGTTGATGTATGGTTAAGGGAAATGCCGGTGCCAGCTGACCTTGACTTTATTTGGCATGAAATGAATTTGCCTGTAGAAGAAAATTAATTATGCAATTTAAAGAACTGGAATCAGGGCTTCGTCAGAAGTTTACCGACAATCGCATCGTCTTCTGGCACGACCCGGAACAACGCTTCATCGATTCGCTCAATGAGCTTGATCTCGACGACGTCTCGCTGCTGGATATGCGCGGCGTTTCAGTGCTCGCCACAAAAAAAAGAATCGAAATCGACGAGCCAACACAGAAATTTCTACTTTATTTCACCAGCGAAGTCCCCGCCCGCGAGCAAGACTGGCTACTGGATATCCGCCTTTATAGCACCGAATTCCACGCTGACTATGCCTCGATCACACTGAACTCATTGGGCATCCCGCAACTAGGGTTGCGTGAACATGTTCAGATTCGCAAAGCCTTCTTTACCGTCAAACGTACCCAGTTACTTAAAGGCTGGGTCACCGAACGTGAGACAGAAAAATCCCTCGATAAGAAGATGCTGGCGGTAGTTTCCGGAGCCAGCACCTTTGAAACCAAAGAGATCCTGTTTGCTCTTATCCAGCAGTTCGTTGCCGCAAGTCAGCAGGATGATAGTACTCTGGAGAATACTTTTGCTGTGCTGAAAAAGCTGGGGCTGGATAAGGTCCTCTGGGAAGTCCTTAGTCTAGAACTGGGTTACCAGGCAGAAGCACCAACGCTGGAAAATCTACTGCTGAAACTGTTCTGTACCGATCTTTGGGCACAAGGTGATGACGCTCATCGTGAGTGGTTAAGTAAAAATGTGCTGACTACTGCTGCAGGTCGTGCGTCTGCCATAGCCTTTATGGGAGCGTGGCGGAACGATCGTCGTTATAAAGCAGAATACGATTATTGTGCAGAAGACTTACAACAGACACTGCAGCCAAAAGAGCATTACAACTACAGCTCGCCGTATGCGCTAGCAAAATGTGACACTTTCGAAGCTATCGAGCAATTGATTATCCGTGGCCTGGTGACTCAACTACAGGAAGAAAGCACGACCCTGGACAGGGACGCGTTTAAAGCTCTGGTGTCAGAGCGTAGCGCGAAATACTGGAGCCAGACCCGCCCGGAATATCTCTCCATTTGGAATGCACTACGCCAAGCTGAGCGCCTGCTGAATCTGCGTAATCATTATACTGACGGTTTTAATTTCCCCGATACCGGCACGTTCTGGAAAGCCTACTGCGACGAAATTTATCGCTTCGATCAGACCTACCGCCTGTTCAATGAATATGCCGCACCGGTGCACAGTAAAGGGGCGATGATCCTCCATGAGCTGGATAAATTCATTGAAGAGCTTTACAGCAACTGGTATCTGGCAGAGCTGAGCCGTGGCTGGAACAAACTGCTGGAAGCGGAAAATCGCATGCAGACCTGGAAAATTAGCGGCGTGCCGTTGCAGCGTAATTTCTATAAAGAGAATGTGAAACGGCAATTTGACACTTCGCAGGTGAAACGTGTTTTTGTCGTGATATCAGATGCGTTGCGCTACGAGGTAGCGGAAGAGCTGGGCAGACATATCAATCATGAGAAGCACTTCAGTGCCGAACTGCGCTCTCAGACGGGAGTGTTGCCAAGCTACACGCAGTTAGGTATGGCGGCATTGTTACCTCATGAGTCGTTGAGTTATCAGCCTGACAATTCCGGCATAGTGTATGCCGATGGGATGTCTACCTCAGGGTTTGAAAAACGCGCCGCTATCCTGACAAAGGTAAATGGTGTTGCACTTAAAGCGAAGGACTTGCAGAACGCCAACAACCAGGAAGTGAACGATCAAATCCGCAACGCCTCCGTGGTGTATATCTGGCACGACACTATTGATGCCATTGGTGATAAGGCTGCAACAGAAGATAAAACGTTTGAGGCCTGCCGAAGTGCCATCACTGAGTTAAAAGATCTGGTCTCACGTTTACGTAACCGATTTAATGCCAGCCGAATTTTTGTCACTGCCGATCATGGGTTCCTGTTCCAACAACAGGCCCTGGTGGAGCAAGATAAAACGAAGTTGGAGAGTAAAGCCTCAAATGCGATTGAAGCGAATAAGCGATTTATTATTGGGCATCAGCTGCCTGAAAGTGAGTTTTGCTGGCACGGCAAACTGGCAGATACCGCAGGCGCAAGCGATGAGAGTGAATTCCTGTTGCCCAAAGGGGTACAGCGTTTCCACTTTGTAGGTGGTGCACGTTTCGTTCATGGCGGTGCCATGTTGCAGGAAGTGTGTGTTCCCGTCTTGAAGATTCGCGCGTTAGAGAAAAAAGCAGCCGAGAAACAACCACAGCGCCAACCAGTATCCGTTGTTGCACGGGACCACGTAATAAAACTGGTTAATAGCATTGATAAAATCGGCTTTATCCAGACGACGGCGGTGGACGACCTCAATGAACCGCGCACGCTGAATATCTTTATCGTTGATGAAAATAATCATGTCGTCTCCGGAACAGAAACGGTTTGCTTCGATAGTGACAATGACGATATGGGTAAACGCACCCGCGATGTGACCATGAAACTCATGGGTACGGAATTCAATCGTAAAAACAAGTATGTTCTGATTCTGGAGAATGCGGGCAGCGCGACAGAGTATGGTCGCTACCCGATTACGATCGATCTGGCCTTCCAGGATGACTTCTTTTAAGTGAGGCGTTATGCAACAGCAGGGTAACTCGGCTAACAACATGGAAATGGCCTCTGCATTGGCTCAGGACCTGGATTCATTATTGAATCAGCACTTTCGCGGTCGCGTGGTGCGTAAAGACCTGACTAAACAACTTAAAGAAGGGGCGAATGTTCCAGTCTATGTACTGGAGTACTTGCTCGGGATGTATTGTGCTTCGGATGATGATGAGGTCGTGGAACAGGGTTTGCAGTCAGTTAAGCGCATTTTATCGGACAACTATGTCAGGCCGGATGAAGCTGAAAAAGTGAAGTCTCTGATACGTGAGCGTGGCTCACACAAAATTATCGATAAAGTGTCAGTAAAGCTAAAAGAGAAAAAAAATGTGTACGAAGCACATCTTTCAAATCTTGGCGTTACCGATGTTCTTGTGCCTTCGCAGATGGTGAAAGATAACGAGAAACTGTTGACTGGCGGTATCTGGTGCATGATTACCGTTAACTACTTTTTTGAAGAAGGGCAAAAAACTTCCCCCTTCTCTCTCATGACTCTCAAACCTATCCAAATGCCAAATATGGATATGGACGAGATTTTTACTGCTCGAGCCCAATTTAATCGTGACCAGTGGGTTGATGTATTATTGCGTTCGGTGGGGATGGAACCTACAAACCTTGATTTGCGCACCAAATGGCACTTAATCGCTCGAATGATCCCGTTTGTTGAAAATAATTATAACGTCTGCGAGTTGGGGCCACGTGGTACCGGTAAAAGCCATGTTTATAAAGAGTGCTCCCCGAATTCGCTACTCGTTTCTGGTGGGCAAACCACTGTAGCCAACCTGTTCTACAACATGAGTAATCACAGAATCGGCTTGGTTGGCATGTGGGACGTTGTGGCGTTTGATGAAGTGGCGGGAATTACTTTCAAAGATAATGATGGCGTGCAGATCATGAAGGATTACATGGCGTCAGGCTCATTCTCTCGCGGACGTGACTCCATCGAAGGAAAAGCCTCCATGGTATTTGTTGGCAACATTAATCAGAGCGTGGATACCCTAGTAAAAACCAGTCATCTACTGGCACCTTTCCCAGATGCGATGATCGATACAGCATTTTTTGATCGCTTCCACGCCTATATTCCTGGCTGGGAAATTCCCAAAATGCGCCCGGAATTTTTCACCAACCGCTATGGTTTGATCACTGACTATCTTGCCGAATACATGCGAGAAATGCGCAAACGTAGCTTCTCCGATGCGATTGATAAATTCTTCAAGTTGGGCAACAACCTTAACCAGCGTGATGTGATTGCGGTACGTCGTACCGTCTCTGGTCTTTTGAAATTAATGCATCCTGATGGTGCTTACGTTAAAGAAGATGTACGCGTATGCCTGACGTATGCGATGGAAGTACGACGCCGGGTGAAAGAACAGCTCAAAAAACTTGGCGGCCTCGAGTTCTTTGATGTGAATTTTAGCTATATCGATAACGACAGTCTGGAAGAATTTTTCGTCAGTGTGCCAGAACAAGGCGGGAGCGAACTGATTCCAGCGGGTATGCAAAAACCTGGTGTAGTCCATTTGGTCACCCAGGCGGACTCAGGAATGACTGGGTTGTACCGGTTTGAAACCCAAATGATGGCGGGAAATGGTAAACATGCCGTTTCAGGCTTGGGATCAAATACTGCGGCCAAAGAAGCTATTCGTGTTGGTTTCGACTATTTCAAAGGCAACTTGAGCCGTATTAGTGCAGCAGCAAAATTCTCTGAGCATGAATATCATCTGCATGTGGTTGAGCTTCATAGCACCGGTCCGAGCACAACAACCAGCCTTGCATCGTTGATTGCCTTTTGCTCTATGCTACTGGCTAAACCCGTACAGGAGCAAATGGTCGTCCTAGGTAGCATGACACTGGGGGGGGTGATTAAACCAGTGCAGGATCTGGCAGCATGTCTACAAGTAGCATTCGATAGTGGGGCTAAGCGCGTACTGCTCCCTATGGCATCAGCTAAGGATATCCCAACCGTACCGACTGAATTATTTACCAAGTTCCAGGTGAGTTTTTATGCGGATCCTGTAGACGCTGTATATAAGGCATTGGGTGTCAATTAAATATATAGAGGAGTGGGTCACACTCCTCAGTTAAATAACCCGTCAGTCTTTTCTTGTTTATTTTTTCGAACTATATTCATTAACCTTGTTTTTCATCTGGAATGATCTACGGTTAGATAATAATGAAACTAATTGCAAATGGATTGAACAAACAGTTTTTTAGTTCTTTTTTACCCCCTCCGGATTACGAAATGGACGGTGTCGTTGCTGCAATAGCCTATGGTGATGATAAAACTGCCCTACTTGACCATTGTCTAAAAAATCATCATCGCCTTGATATCTGGATGCGATACGATCACACTGTCCCTGTATCTCCCTCACTTCTAGCAAAATTTCTTGCTAATACAAAAAATAATATCTTCTGCAAACTTGTTCCCGATCGTCTTCACAGTAAGGTCATCTGGTGGAAGGGTTATGGCGCATATATTGGATCGGCTAACTTAACAGATCGTGCATGGCATACAAACATAGAAGCTGGTATTTTCTTCAGTGAGAGTGATTTAAACAGTTCTAATCTAATTGAGCAACTTGAGGAATTCTTCGATAACTTAACGTCTCTTGACTGTTGCGTTGATCTTAGTAACGATATTATTAATGAACAAAGACAATTATTAAAATCAAAACTCGAGTTAGAGAAAAAAGAGCAAGAGCTTATCAAAAAGCGAAAAGTTCCTGAATGGAGCGGCGTAAATTTTATTGATAACAAAAAAACTAAAGATAAAAGAAAAGAAAGTTTTCATAAAGAATGGGAAAGCACGCTTTCAATCATTCAGAATATCTCAATCCAGATTAATGATTACAGGCCTATATGGGTATCAGAAGATACACCGAGATTCTGGCAAACCGATCAGTTTTTACATGCATATTATTATAAGCAAGTTCATCAGCAAGATAATACTTATCCTTTTGAAGATTTTTACCGTACTAACAGTAAAAATCCACAAGCAGCATTGATGAGTATGCTTTCCTGGTGGAAAAGCCAATCAGTTCCTCCGTCTAATGAGGATATTCACCTTGGGATCTATGCTCCAACTATTCGAAAACACTTGTCAAAAAACAGCATTAGTTCGTTGACTGAGGATAAACTTCATAAAATATTCGGCTATACGCATGCAACGATGGACCATGTAATAAAAATGAGTGCTGACACATTTGGCCTGCCTGCCAAAACATCCTTAAATAAGGAAGAACGTGCTATTTTATTCACAAAATGGATCATGGGCCAAACTAATCAAAAAGGTATGACTATTGCGGAATTACTCAACTATGTACTCTACGGTGGAAAGCCTTCTTTGATGTGGGAAAGGATCTATT
This sequence comes from Rahnella sp. NRRL B-41462, assembly GCF_003263525.1. Lineage (NCBI taxonomy): Bacteria > Pseudomonadati > Pseudomonadota > Gammaproteobacteria > Enterobacterales > Yersiniaceae > Rahnella > Rahnella sp. NRRL B-41462. Next base: position 46,742 of record NZ_JYDF01000022.1, read on the forward strand.
TGGCAGGTAAAGATGATGAATATAAATTCCAGCATTACGGTATTAACTCCATTGCTGAAGTGGTTGGCTGGGCCAGACCTGATGATACGCCTCCCAGAAATGGAAGAACCAATAAAGCATTGCGGGCCTTGGGCTATCCAGTTCACGTGAATATTTGAACTTGTCCTCCCTTACTCCGATAAATATAATTCTCACTCAATGAAGCAGTTCAAAGGCGTGCTCAGTTCACTAGAACACGCCTGCCGGTGAAAAATAGTACAAAATAGAGTTATATTCTATCCATACTCTATCCAATCGGCCAAGATCACTCTGCATATTACTTTGAACCCAGAATCATTTTTCCCATTAAAGCATTCTTTGATACAGGCACTTCGCGGCATTTATGTGCCTTATGGAAGAAACTTACACTCGTACTGGAAGTTTCTATGAAACTAATTTCTCACATAAACCTCTTTTCTTGCATAGAGCCTTGCAAAGTCAAACGGACTAATCCCCTTCTCCCGATTCGCATCAAGAAAATCGGCCCACCACTGCAGCATTAGCCTCCGCTCATCCAAGTGCTCCGCCTTATGAATATAAGACGCACGCACAGAGTTACGTTCCTGATGGCTCATCTGCCGCTCTACTGCGTCCTTAGACCACATCCCTGACTCAATCAACGAACTACATGCCATAGTCCTAAATCCATGGCCGCAAACCTCAACTTTCGTGTCAAAGCCCATAACTCGGAGTGCATTGTTAACCGTATTTTCACTCATCGGTTTACGCGGGTCATGATCGCCAACGAAAATTAAATCGCGATTACCGTTTAGTCGTTTTATTTTCTCAAGGACTGCCAGGGCCTGCCGAGATAACGGGACCAGGTGCGGCGTTCGCATCTTAGATCCACGGTGAGAATGTTTAACACCTTCCAAGGGTTCGCGATCTGCCGGTATCGTCCACATTGCTGTCTCGAAGTCGATCTCTGACCAACGGGCGAAACGCAACTCACTGGAACGGATAAAGACCAGCAGCGTCATCTCAATAGCTAAACGAGTCAGCGGTCTGCCGGTGTAGGTATCGATACGATGAAGCAGTTCAGGGGTACGGCTAAGTTCTAAGGCGGGACGATGCTGCCGTTTTGCTGTAGCAACGGCTCCAGCCATTTCCTGCGCGGGATTGTAGTCGGTCAAACCACTTTGTACGGCATAGCGCATGATTGCTGTTGTGCGTTGTTGTAGACGCGAAGCCACCTCAAGACGTCCAGACTTCTCTACGGCTTTTATGGGTGCCAGTAAATCTCGAGTCTTAAGTTCAGTGATGTTGTGTTTACCGATGGCCGGGAAAAGAAAGTCTTCCAGCGTTTTCAAAACACGGTTGCTGTGATCCCTAGACCACTTCTTATTAGTCGCATGCCATTCTCTGGCAACCACTTCAAAGGTGAAGACTTCTTTAGCCAACTCTTCTTTTACCGCACGTTTTTGTTCGCGGGGGTCAATGCCTGCCGCAACCAGTTTTCTGGCAGCTTCTCTTTTATGTCTGGCATCAGCCAGAGATGTCTCTGGGTAAACGCCAAAGGCCATCAGGTGTTGCTTGCCGCCAAAGCGAAAGCGGAAACGCCAATATTTAGAGCCGTTAGGGTGTATCAACAAAAACATGCCATCGCCGTCTACTAGCGAGTATTCCTTTGCTTCAGGTTTTGCCGAACGCACCTTGGCATCAGTCAGGGCCATGATGGTATTCCTTCCATGTGCTGCCGTGAGTATATAAGCATTATCGAACCAGCATATATACTCGGTTCTATACTCACAAGCATGTTGATGTGGGGTAACTCAGATTGACGTCGGTTGACTGAAATGCGGGGCAAAGCCTTGCGGGGACTGGATTTTAGGCATAAAAAAAGACCTCAGTTGAGGTCTATTTACATACTAATGGTGCCGAAGGCCGGACTCGAACCGGCACACCTTGCGGCGGTTGATTTTGAATCAACTGCGTCTACCGATTTCGCCACTTCGGCACTGAAAGTAGTATGCGGAAAACGTGGGCATTATACCCAGCCCAGCCGGTCACGCAATAGTTATCCCGCCTTGTTCGGTTTAAGTGTTGAAAAAACAGTCATACACCGCAGCTCAGTGAGGATTTGCTGACAAAAATCTTCTGTTTACCCACGTTTTTCCAATGCCGTTTCTCAAACTTCGCATTAGTATACAAATCACGAATAGATCTTGCCCTGTTGATGGATACCAGCTTGTTGAAAAAACTCTCACTTTCGCTCCTCGCGCTGGCCTTCGCCAGTACGCCTTTATGGAGCCACGCGCAGCAGAATGCGCGTCTGGCGTCGCAGGTCGTGGATGACCATGCAGAACACATCTTTTACGGCAGCGGCGCGATGGGAATGGCGCTGGTTGTCGTTGATAACAATCAGCAGGTTTTCCGCAGCTTCGGGGAAACCCGTCCCGGTTCCGATGTGCGACCGCGTGAAGACTCTGTGGTGCGTATCGCCTCGCTGACCAAACTTATTACCAGTGAAGTGCTGGTAAAAATGGCGCAGCAGGGCAAAGTCAGTATTAACGATCCGTTGCGTAAATACGCCCCGGCCGGTGCCCGCGTTCCTGCTTACAGCGGCACAAATCCGATCACCCTGTTGAATCTCGCCACCCACACCAGCGGTCTGCCGCGCGAGCAGCCGGGCGGTGTCGCACATCGTGCCGTCTTCACCTGGCCGACTAAAAGTGATCGCTGGAGCTGGCTGAGTGTCGCCAAACTGACTGTGCCGCCGGGTGCACGCGCCTCTTACTCAAATCTGGCGTTTGACCTGCTGTCCGATGCATTATCGAAAGCCGCTAATCAGCCTTATACCCAGTTGCTGCGCGAGCAAATCACTCAGCCGCTGGGCATGGTCGATACCACGCTGACGCCAAACGCCAGCCAGTGTTCACGCCTGATGGAAGGTCTGCGTCCGAGCCCGTGTATCAACACTATTGCGGCAGCAGGCAGCGGGGGGCTTTATTCCACGCCTGCCGATATGGGCCGCTGGATGCGTCAGTTCCTCGGGCAACGCACTACGACCGCCGATATGGCGCAGAAGATGTATTACAAGCGTACGGATCTGGTCTCGCTCAAAGGAATGGATGTACCGGGAATGGCGGACTCGCTGGGAATGGGCTGGGTAACGATGGCGCCGACGCCGTTGCTGCCACGTATCATTCAGAAAACCGGCGGCGGTGGTGGCTTTATCACGTATGTCGCGATGGTGCCGCAGCGCGGTGTAGGCGTGTTCGTGGTTGTGACCCGCAGCGAACTGACCAAGTTTAAAAATATGAGCGATGGCGTGAACAATCTGGTGGCCGATCTGGTGCGTAATAACGAGATCTGACGGCTCAGTTCTCAATATTCAGAATTCAGAATTCAGATGTAAAAAGCAGGCCTCTGTAAAGAGCCTGCTTTTTGTTTATCTGTACTGCCGGATTTAGCGTTTTTTCAGCAGTAAGAACATGCTGATGACGAAGAACAGCCCGCTCGGCAGCAATGCGCCCAGAATCGGCGGAATGCTGTAAACCAGGCTTAACGGGCCGAATATCTGGTCAAGCACGTAGAACAGAAAACCGAAGCAAATACCGGTCACCACGCGCACCCCCATCGGTACGCTGCGTAAAGGCCCGAAGATGAATGACAGCGCCATCAGCATCATCACCGCAACCGACAGTGGCGAGAAGATTTTACTCCACATATTCAGTTGGTAACGTTTTGCTTCCTGCCCGCTCTGCTTCAGGTATTTCACATAGTTGTGCAGGCCGCTGATCGACAATGCGTCAGGGTCGAGCGCAACCACACCGAGTTTGTCCGGCGTCAGGTTGGTTTTCCATACGCCGGTCAGCGTCTGCGAACCGGTGATTTGCAGTTGATCCGTCAGATCAGATTCATCCACCTGAGAGAGTTTCCACTCACCATTATCAAAGGTCGCGGATGACGCATAACGGACTGACTGCAGTTTATTCTCTTCATTGAAATGATAGATGTTGACGCCGGTCAGCTCTTTTTCACCCGCCACGCGTTCGATGTAGATAAAATCGTGACCGTCTTTTGCCCACACTCCGTTTTGCGTGGAAAGCAGTGAGCCACCGTACATCTGTTGCGCACGGTAGTTACGCGCCATTTGTTCGCCCTGCGGCGCAACCCATTCTCCGATCGCCATGGTCAGCAGCACCAGCGGGATCGCCGTTTTCATCACGGAGGCGGCAATCTGCATGCGGGTGAAACCGGATGCCTGCATCACCACCAGCTCGCTGCGTGTTGCCAGCGTGCCGAGGCCCAGCAATGCGCCCAGCAGCGCTGCCATCGGGAAGAAGATTTCGATATCCTTCGGTACGCTCAGCAGGGTGTATAAACCTGCGCCAGCGGCGGAATATCCGCCCTGCCCGACTTTACGCAACTGATCGACAAACTTGATGATGCCGGAGAGTGACACCAGCATGAACAACGTCATCATGATGGTGTTGAAAATAGTGCGACCAATGTAACGGTCTAATACGCCAAACATCAGGCAGCTCCTCTCAGACGCGCGCGGATCTTGCGAACCGGCAAGGTGTCCCATGCATTAAGCACCAGTGCCAGTGCAAAGTAGAGCAGGTTGGTTCCCCACATCCAGAGCATCGGATCCAGCTTACCTTTGGCACCGTTGGAGCGCAGCGAGGTTTGCAGCAGGAAGAAAATCAGATACAGCAGGATCGCTGGCAGCATACTGAGTACACGCCCCTGACGAGGATTCACCACGCTGAGCGGAACCACCAGCAACGCCATAATAAAGACTGAAACGATCAGCGTTAAACGCCAGTTCAGCTCTGCCCGCGCTTCCGGTTCGTTGGAATTCCAGAGTTGAGTCATGGTCATCTGATCCGACTGATTAGGGTCAAGCTGTACAGCCTGATGCCCGATAACCGCCAGATAATCGGTGAAATCCGTCACGCGGAAATCACGCAACAGCGCAGTGCCTTCATAACGGGTGCCTTTATCCAGCATCACCTGCTGGGAACCGTCCGCACGCTGCAACATATGTCCTTTATCAGCGACCACAACGGAAGGCCGCTGGTTGCCGTTCGGCCGCAGTTGAGCCAGGAAGACGTTATGGAATTCCTTCCCTTTAACACTGCCAACGAACAGCACCGCATTGCCGTTCTGGGCTTGCTGGAACTGGCCTTCGACCATCGCGGCCATGCTCGGGTTGGCTTTCGCCTCCGCCAGCACTTCATCCTGATGTTTCGACGACCACGGGCTGAGCCAGATCGCATTCACGCCAGCAAAAACTGACGTAAATAGCGCCAGAACCAGCGCGGCGATGACCAGTGACCGTTTTCCAAGACCACAGGCGTGCATGACCGTGATTTCACTGTCGGTATAAAGTTTACCGAGCGTCATCAGCAGGCCGAGGAACAGACTGAGCGGCAGAATAAGCTGCGCCATCTCCGGAACGCCAAGGCCCAGAAGTGAGAGAACTAAATTTGTTGGGATATCGCCATCGACCGCTGCTCCGAGCACTCTGACCAGCTTCTGACAGAAGAAGATGAGAAGCAAAATGAACAGAATGGCAAATTGGCTCTTGAAGGTTTCCCTAACCAGATATCTAATGATGATCACGCTTAATACGCCTGTGAAAACTTGTCTTTTTGAAGGAAAATCGCTAGTTTCATCGCTAATCCGTCATTTATTCTCATCATATGGCAACCTTCGCAGCTAAAATAGTATTACAACACCGAGAATTGGGGTGTCCTATAGGAACTTGCTTATAGCCGCCAAAATAAAAACTAACGCCGTTTAAGGTTAACACAGGTCGTTAACACAATGACGGGAGAGTGTCTCCGGCGACTCATTCTAGCCGTACCTCCCGCCCTTGTCTTTAAGATTCAGGAGAGTGCATGGAGTTCAGCGTAAAAAGCGGTAGCCCGGAAAAACAACGCAGTGCCTGTATTGTAGTCGGCGTTTTCGAACCTCGCCGCCTGTCACCGATTGCCGAACAACTCGATAAAATCAGTGATGGCTACATCAGCGCCCTGCTTCGCCGTGGCGAACTTGAAGGCAAAGTGGGCCAGACCCTCTTACTGCATCATGTACCGAATATTCTTTCAGAACGCATTTTGCTGATTGGGTGCGGCAAAGAACGCGAGCTGGATGAGCGCCAGTACAAGCAGGTTATCCAGAAAACCATTAACACCCTGAACGACACCGGTTCTATGGAAGCCGTTTGCTTCCTCACCGAGCTGCACGTAAAAGGCCGTAATACTTACTGGAAAGTGCGTCAGGCGGTCGAAACCTCCAAAGAGTCGCTTTACACTTTCGATCAGTTGAAAAGCAACAAAACCGAGCCGCGCCGTCCGCTGCGTAAAATGGTGTTCAACGTGCCGACCCGCCGTGAACTGACCAGCGGTGAGCGCGCCATTCAACACGGTCTGGCGGTGTCAGCAGGTATTAAAGCCGCAAAAGATCTCGGCAATATGCCCCCGAACATCTGTAACGCCGCATATCTGGCATCACAGGCCCGTCAGCTGGCAGATGCGTTCAGCACCAACATCACGACCCGCGTTATCGGCGAGCAGCAGATGAAAGAGCTGGGAATGAATGCGTATCTGGCGGTGGGTCAGGGTTCGAAAAACGAATCACTGATGTCGGTGATGGAATATAAAGGAAATCCTAACCCGGACGCTAAGCCTATCGTGCTTGTGGGTAAAGGTCTGACCTTCGATTCCGGCGGTATTTCCATTAAGCCCGCTGCGGATATGGATGAAATGAAGTACGACATGTGTGGCGCCGCAGCCGTTTACGGTGCGATGCGTGTGGTGGCTGAACTCAATCTGCCACTGAACGTCATTGGCGTGCTGGCAGGCTGTGAAAACATGCCTGGCGGTCAGGCATTCCGTCCGGGCGACATTCTGACCACCATGTCCGGCCAGACTGTCGAAGTGCTGAATACGGACGCCGAAGGCCGCCTGGTGCTGTGCGATGCACTGACCTACGTTGAGCGTTTCGATCCTGAGCTGGTGATTGACGTCGCTACGCTGACCGGTGCCTGCGTGATTGCGCTTGGCCATCACATCACCGGTTTGCTGTCGAATCACAATCCGCTGGCGCATGAACTGATCGGCGCGTCCGAACAGGCGGGTGACCGTGCATGGCGTTTGCCGCTGGCTGATGAATATCAGGAACAGCTGGATTCTAATTTTGCGGATATGGCAAACATCGGTGGCCGTCCGGGTGGTGCGATCACCGCCGGTTGCTTCCTGTCGCGTTTCACCCGCAAATACAGTTGGGCACATCTGGATATCGCCGGTACCGCATGGCGTTCAGGCAAGAACAAAGGCGCAACCGGTCGTCCGGTTGCGCTGTTGTCACAGTTCCTGCTCAACCGTGCAGGGCTGGATGGCGATGAGTGATTCCTCTGCTAAATAAGATATAATCTCCACTATCAGGGTCTGGTTCGCCAGCCCCTCCACAGGCGGGCGCACCAGTTGCGCCCCTGTTTTTTCTCAGCAGCACAGTGAACTCATCATGAAACAGGCAACCTTCTTTCTTCTCGATGCGCCGGACGCCAGTGGCGAGCTCAGCTCGCACGAAGCACTGGCCTGTCTGGTCGCCGCTGAACGTTACCGGATGGGCAAACGTGTTCTGCTGGCCTGTGAAGATCAGAAACAAGCTGAGCGCCTGGATGAAGCGCTCTGGCAACGCGAGCCGAACCACTTTGTGCCCCATAATCTGGCCGGTGAAGGCCCGCGTTTTGGTGCGCCGGTAGAATTATGCTGGCCGGGAAAACGCGGCAATGCGCCACGCGACTTGCTCATCAGCCTGCTGCCTGAGTTTGCAGATTTTGCTACTGCTTTCCATGAAGTGGTAGACTTCGTTCCTTACGAAGATTCCCTTAAACAACTTGCGCGCGAACGCTACAAAGCCTATCGCAGCGTGGGTTTCTCTTTGACGACGGCCACGCCGCCCTCAGTCACCACATTGACCGACGAAAATACGAAGCGAAATGGATAAGACATATAACCCGCAAGACATCGAGCAGCCGCTTTACGAGCACTGGGAACAACAGGGCTATTTCAAGCCACATGGTGACACCAGTAAAGAAAGCTTTGCCATCATGATCCCGCCGCCGAACGTCACCGGCAGCTTGCACATGGGTCATGCTTTCCAGCAAACCATCATGGACGCCATGATCCGCTATCAGCGCATGCAGGGGAAAAATACTCTGTGGCAGGCGGGGACTGACCATGCGGGTATCGCAACGCAGATGGTGGTTGAACGTAAAATCGCCGCTGAAGAAGGCAAAACCCGTCACGATTACGGCCGTGAAGCGTTTATCAACAAAATCTGGGACTGGAAAGCAGAATCCGGCGGCACCATTACCCGCCAGATGCGCCGCCTGGGTGATTCCGTGGACTGGGAGCGTGAACGCTTCACGATGGACGAAGGCCTGTCTGACGCCGTGCGCGAAGTGTTCGTTCGTCTGTACAAAGAAGACCTGATTTACCGCGGCAAACGTCTGGTGAACTGGGATCCGAAACTGCGTACCGCGATTTCCGATCTTGAAGTGGAAAACCGCGAATCCAAAGGTTCCATGTGGCACCTGCGTTATCCGCTGGCTGACGGCGCGAAAACCGCTGAAGGCAAAGATTACCTGGTGGTCGCCACCACGCGTCCGGAAACCGTGCTCGGTGATACCGGCGTTGCCGTTAACCCGGAAGATCCGCGTTACCGCGATCTGATCGGCAAAGAGATCATTCTCCCGCTGGTAGGCCGTCGTATTCCGATTGTTGCCGATGAACACGCCGATATGCAAAAAGGTACGGGTTGCGTGAAGATCACCCCGGCGCATGACTTTAACGACTATGAAGTCGGTAAACGTCACGGCCTGCCGATGATCAATATCCTGACTTTCGATGGTGACATCCGCCAGACCGCTGAAATCTTCGATACTAACGGCGAAGAAAGCGATGCATGCGCCAACGATATCCCTGAGCAGTTCCGTGGCCTTGAGCGTTTTGCCGCACGTAAAGCCGTGGTCGCCGCCTTCGACGAAGCCGGTTTGCTGGAAGAAATCAAACCTCACGATCTGACCGTACCTTACGGTGACCGTGGCGGCGTAGTTATCGAACCAATGCTGACTGACCAGTGGTACGTGCGCACTGCACCGCTGGCGAAAGTTGCGGTGGAAGCCGTTGAGCAAGGCGACATTCAGTTCGTGCCGAAGCAATACGAAAACATGTACTTCAGCTGGATGCGTGACATTCAGGACTGGTGTATTTCCCGTCAGCTTTGGTGGGGACATCGCATTCCGGCGTGGTATGACGCCGAAGGCAACGTGTTTGTTGGTCGTGACGAAGCGGAAGTGCGCAGCGAGAACAACCTGGGCGCAGACGTCGTGCTGACTCAGGACGAAGACGTGCTCGACACCTGGTTCTCTTCCGGTCTGTGGACCTTCTCCACACTGGGCTGGCCAGAACAGACGCCTGACCTGAAAGCTTTCCACCCTTCAAGCGTGGTCGTCAGCGGCTTCGATATCATCTTCTTCTGGATCGCGCGCATGATCATGATGACCATGCATTTCGTGAAAGACGAAAACGGTAAGCCACAGGTTCCGTTCCACACCGTGTATATGACCGGCCTGATCCGTGACGACGAAGGGCAGAAAATGTCCAAGTCCAAAGGTAACGTTATCGATCCGCTGGATATGATTGACGGTATCTCGCTGGAAGATCTGCTGGAAAAACGTACCGGCAACATGATGCAGCCGCAACTGGCAGAGAAAATCCGCAAGCGCACCGAGAAGCAATTCCCGAATGGCATCGAACCGCACGGTACTGATGCCCTGCGCTTCACGCTGGCGGCACTGGCGTCTACCGGCCGTGACATCAACTGGGATATGAAGCGTCTTGAAGGCTACCGCAACTTCTGTAACAAGCTGTGGAACGCCAGCCGCTTCGTGCTGATGAACACCGAAGATCAGGATTGTGGCCTGAACGGCGGCGAACTTGAGCTGTCACTGGCTGACCGCTGGATCCTGGCGGAATATAACCGCACGGTGAAATCTTACCGGGAAGCGATGGATAACTACCGCTTCGATCTGGCTGCCAGCATTCTGTATGAATTCACCTGGAACCAGTTCTGCGACTGGTATCTTGAGCTGACCAAACCGGTCATGAACGGTGGCAACGAAGCGCAACTGCGTGGCACCCGTCATACGCTGGTGGAAGTGCTGGAAGGTCTGCTGCGTCTTGCGCACCCGATTATTCCATTCATCACCGAAACCATCTGGCAGCGCGTGAAATCGCTGAAAGGCATCACAGCAGAAACCATTATGCTGCAGCCTTTCCCTGAGTTTGATGCAGCAAAAGCGGACGAACTGGCGCTGGCCGATCTCGAGTGGATCAAGCAGGCGATCATCGCTATCCGTAACGTGCGTGCCGAGATGAACCTGTCTCCTGCCAAGCCACTGGAACTGCTGTTGCGTGGCGCGAGTGCGGATGCCCAACGTCGTGTGGAACAGAACCTGAGCTTTATTCAGTCTCTGGCGCGCCTGGAGTCCATTACCATTCTGCCTGCTGGCGACAAAGGCCCGGTCTCTGTTACTAAGCTGGTGGAAGGTGCGGAACTGCTGATCCCAATGGCCGGTCTGATTGATAAAGATGCCGAGCTGGCACGTCTGGACAAAGAGATGGCGAAACTGGACGGCGAGATTGCTTCCATCGAAGGCAAGCTGTCTAACGAAGGTTTTGTGGCGCGTGCGCCGGAAGCGGTTGTCGCCAAAGAGCGCGAACGTCTGACGGCCTGTGGTGAAGCGAAAGTGAAACTGGCGGAACAGAAAGCCACGATTGCTGCGCTGTAATCTCAGCCAGATGTAAATGTTAAAATCTATAAAAACAGATGCCAGTCAGGGAAACCTGACTGGCATTTTTTATTCCTGCTACACCCTGATTAACGCGGGGAATTATTCTGAAATTCCTGCAAAAAAGTATCTGTCATTTTTCTCACCAGCGTTGAGAAAAACTGGTTATTAAGTGCTGCTTTATTGTAAACCATATAGACCGGTTGAGAAGGCAACGTCATATCCGTCGACAACTTCTGGATATCAAAAGCATTTTTCATTTTTTCATAGAAACGTTCTGTGATAAAAGCCAGCATGTCGGATGTTTCTACCATCGAGATAATGGAGAGAAATGAAGGGCTGATAAACCGACATTTCCTGTCAACTTGCAGCAAAGTATTAACATCCAACCTGTTAGATAAAAGACTAGTACTCTCGGAATCAACGAAAATATGGCTCTCTTGCGCAGCCTGCTCCCTTGACAGGCTCCCTCTAAGGCGAGGATGCGATCGGCGGCAAATCATCACCGGCACTTCGCTGGAAATATGCTGGCTAACCCGGGAATGGCTAACGTGCGGATGAACGTCAAAAATGATGTCAGCCTTACGGAAAATCAGAGCATCTTCAGTTTCAGCAATCGAATTGCCGCTCGTGCTGTGCACTATTTCACAGTCGGGTGCAATTTCATCCAGTACCTTGCGCATCACGTTTATCGTAAACATTGAAATGTAAGGTGAGCAGTGAACAACAAGTCGGGTCGGCAGAGAATCAAACGAGATATTCTGCAATTTCGCCACTAAATTGTCGTAAGCCTCCGCCAGGCCTTCGTGTATCCCGATCGCAACGGTGGTCGGTGCCAGTGCCTTACCATCCCTGATGAACAATGCATCATTATAATGAACACGTAAGCGCCCCAGTGCCTGACTGACAGCAGAAGGCGTGATGCCAAGGGCATCTGCGGCTTTGGTTCCGCTACGATGAATAAAAACAGCCTCAAACGTAGTCAATAAATTGAGATCAAAATTTTTCACCATTTTAAAACGATCGGTGAGTGTGTTCTCTTTCATCCTGTCCAGTCCCCTGACCTCTGGTGAAATACGAGAGTTCGTATTCTCAACATCAATCATAGTCAAGATACTCAATTTTGGTCTCCTTACCAGCAATTAAATTTCATGTATCACTCTGTAAAAATAAGGTTTTTGTCTAAAAAAACAAATAATGCCTTTCATTAACACCACGGTATATAAAGTAAATAGCAGGCTGCAAGACAGTTTTAGTTAAACCTTACTTAACTATACCTTTAACAAAGTTAAAGTAAAATCCACTTTTTTTTATAAAATATATTTTTTTCTTATAAATTTTCTATGATTCAAAAAGATATAACCATAATTAACTTTTCTGAAAAATATATTCAGCAAATAACACGAATTGAACCTCATTTTAAGCATTGTCGTTTTCGCCAATACGACTCGTCTCCTGTCCATCCCGATAAATGGAAAAATAAGGCGTGTTATCGGGACGAGTGTGATTTACTCATCTGCCATTTGGGGCGGGTGGTGGTGTGTACGAATCTTCACATTGAAAAAGAAACAACGAAGCCCCCAGTTTTCACCAGGGGCTTCGTTGTTTACCGCAATTAATTATACTGGATAACAAATGCTGCAGTGGCTTTCAGTTCGCCCCCCGTGATCTGCTCGTCAGTTTGTACATAACGTGCCTGCAACGGAATAGTGACATCCATTTCCTGGGTTGTGTTAACAATATTATAAGAAGTATTAAAATCCAGATCCTGGCCATTCATTGCCAGACGGATCCCAAGTCCTTTTGCTTCACTATCTGAAGAAACAGGAATGATATTATTGCGACCTTCATTATTGAATACGCGGAAATAGACCGGTGTATTGGCACCGCAGGTAAGACGGATATTTGCATTAGCCGTTTTACTCGATTCACTGCCGATACCATCAAAGTCCTGATTACTCACCGGCGGCATAGGAACCAAGATGGATGAGGAATCGATAAAATCACAGCCAATTTCACTAATTGTCGCAAAAAAATTGTATGACCCTACTTTGTATTGGTTGCCACTATCATCATGTAAATACACGCTAAACAAAACGCCAATTATCCAACCCGGCGTAACCGTGCCGGTTTTCAGAAATTCAATATTGACCTGAGGCGACATGAGAGGTGAAACCGCGCTCGTTCTGAGAACGGTTGAATCATTGTTGACCACCTCTCCGTCTATTTTAACTCTGAAACCGATTCCTTCGGCACTACCTTCACCGGTCCCGCTTCCGAAAATATTATTTCCCATAGGCGTACGTGTGGCTTGCGTTTTAATAGTATAGAAGTAGGTACCAGTGCAAGAATCGGCAAATTTCTTCCCCCCTGCCGGATTGGCATTGGTATAGAAAACACTGCCTATGGGTGTTTCACGAGTTATTGGCAAAGTGCCTACACTCGTACTGAACCTATTTTCAGATTGCACATTCTGACACCCCGCGCTTGCGGCAAAACAGGTCAAAGCAATGGCAATGAATAACCCCACATTACATATCGATTTCAATAAAGGAATATTCTGTCTGTTCATTATCTTTCTCATAATTATTTGCATTGTGCAGAGGCTTGCTTGATCAAATCTTCAGCAGTTTCCGGGGTGCTCGCGAGTTGATAACTGGCATAGCATTGCTTCTCTGTGCCATTACCCCATTTCGCCAACAAGCGCCCTTGTGCTGCCAGCCCGGTCAGATAGACCTCGCCGTTCTCACCAACAATGCCTGTATTGTCTGTTTCGCTGTCCATGACAGAAACTACAGTACCGAACGGCAATGGTGCACCTGCGTAAGTCATCGTAATTAACGCACGATCGCCTACTTTGGCATTATATTTCGCCAAGACGACTGCGCCCTTGGTCGGTATAACGGTTAATGAAGGTTCTGCAATATCCAGTTTCGAACCCATACTTTCGGTTCTTAGCCTCACTTCATTTTTCTTGTACGGCTGAGCGTAAGGTACGACAGCATAACCACGCCAGTCGGTACTCACACCCGTACTGTTTTCAATGTAAACATCAGATGCCCCAGGTGCTTTAACAAGCGTCACACTGTCGCCCATATATTGAGAAAGCGTTACACCATTTTCATGTACTAATACGCCACCTGACAGGCCATAGGTCATTTGTTTATTTTGATCGGTATAGCTATACCCCACCAGCGCTTCACCGGATGAACCTTTATAATCTAATGAGGAAGACCCTGAGGCACCGCCGCCTTTATTTTCATAACCTTGTTGAACGCTATAACTAAGGTTATTATTTTCAAGTAATGTTCCATTAACACCCGCTTGCTGTGTTGTTGAACCATCTTTACGCGAAGTCATATTATAACTTGCCCAGGCCTGAGATGAATTCATGAATGCGCTGAACGGAATAGACATATTAAATGCCAGAACCTGATCGGATTCATCAATACCCGGGTTTTTGGTATAACTATAATTCAGGCCATAAGTCATACCTTTAAATGAGCTGGTTAATCCGGTTTGTAATGACAGTTCTTTGCCATCGCCTCCCCAATAATCTTGTTCACTGGCGCTAAAATAAATCGTAGCAAGGTCGGCGATATTCTGATTAATGCTGGCCTGAATTTTACTGCGAGCATTATGGGTACGATTAAACTCGTCCAGCCCGTCTTCCGTTTCTGCGCTAAATTTCTGCACATCGTCAAAGGAATAATATCCTTTGGTGGAATAACGATAACCAGCAAGTTGCAAGTTGGTATCGGTTTGATCGATATTTTTCGCATACATGAGGCGGTAGGATTGCCCGGTCTTATCACCGATACCCTCAAGGGTACTGACTGCATGGGTGACGTCTAAAGACAACGCACCAATTCGGCCCATATCCATACCCAGGCCCGCCGATGCGGCCTTATAATTATCGGCAAACTGTGTGCCACCATAGGCAGTGATGTTTGACGAAAGACCATAAATTGCGGTCAACTGGCCAAAATAAGGCTCTTCTACATCTTCCACGCCAGAACGATAGCGACCTGCCGTGGCGCTGTATTTCAGACGCCCTTCACGTTGCAGGATTGGCACTGAACTGGTGGCCTGAGTGTATTGCGTTGTCGACCCATCGGCCTCTTTGATTGTTACTTTCATATCCCCACCGTTACTGGAGGGATAGAGGTCAGTAATCGAAAACGGTCCAGGTGCCACGTTCGTTTGATAGATGGTGTAGCCATCCTGCTCGATAGTCACCTGAGCGTTACTGCGCGCGATACCGCGAATTATCGGCGCATACTGGCGTAAACGGTCCGGCAGCATATTGTCATCAGAAGATAATTGCGCACCAGTGAACTGGACACTGTCGAAAACTTCACCCGGCGAGGAGTATTCACCGAGCGTCAGTTGCCCGCCCTGCAGGAAACGCACATCGCGTTGCAAATAGGTTTGAATTGAATCCCATGATTGCGTTTTATCGCCATCATCATTGGTATTATCAGCATAGGTTGAATAATTACGTAAACGCCATGCACCAAGGTTAATTCCGCTACGCAGGTTCAAATAGTTAGATTGCGAGTCACCGCTGATCTCATCGTCAGTATCGGAGCCGGAATAGTTATAGTTCACCATTAACGCAGGGATACCGTCATCCCAAAGAGAGGGATCTACAGCATTTCGGATATGTGGCCGAACGCCGATTTGAGGGACAGTAATGTAATACTTCCCCCCTGCCAGATCGAGTTTTTCTGTGGCGTCTGGTATATAGGTTACCAGCGGTTTTTCCAGCGTCTGACCTGGAGATTGCGTTTTTAATGCCGGGAAAACGTCGTCTTTTACACCATACTCATAGAGTTGCGCAGGCGTCACTTTACCGAAAATCTTCCCCGGTGAATCAGGAACATCAACGAAGATAACAGAGCGTCTTTCAATTAACTCATTATTCAGGAAGACATCCACAGAATAAGTGCCAGGTGCTTGCCCACCTTCATTGGCAAAATAATTAAGATCGACGCCATCCATGTTACCGCCGTTGCCGACAGCTTTGAGCATTTCCGCACTAAATTCTTCTGCTGCAAAAGAATTATAATTAAATGCCAATAAAATTAATAAGGGCAGACTTTTTAGTTTGAATATCTGCTGTACTCCGCAATGATTAACAGTCCCGAAAAAAAAAGAGTGTTGTTTTTTCCTTGCAGAAAATCCTTTTTCGTCCTGCATTATTCTTCCTTATTAAAAATGGTGTTGAGCGATCTTATTTTTCAAATTTAAATTTTGGCATGACTTAGTTTTGAGATTCCGCCGTAATCATCAATAACCGTCCAGGAGACGTCATTACCCATAGGCGCTTTTTTTATTTTCGTACTTGCCAAAGGCGGAACCATAACACTTTCAGTTACTGGTGAGTTGTTTACAGTAATTTTACCGAATGAGACGTAATATGGCGTAGGGTTAGTCACAGTTAGACCTTCGCCCGAGCGGCTGAATTTAACCTTTGAATATATATCTTTTAAATCTTGATTGTTTAACGCGGCAGGACGATAAATCAATTTCAATCGGTTATTCACTGAGAACTGTAAGCTACCGCCTTCATCACTTTTCTTTTGTGATGGTGGTATCACCAGAACATTCATCCAGTAAATTGATTCCCGATCTTGTGGCAAACCAGCGGCAGATTTCAGCGCAATACGAATAATGCTATTTTGGTTCTTTTCAATTCTGAAAAGTGGCGGGGTAGCGATAAAGGGTATGCTTGCTTTACTTTCATCCTCAAAATTGCTGACCCAGGAGCGGACCAAAAAAGCTGAGTCGATGCCTGTATTATTAACAGAAAGCGATGTTTCTTTCATATCACTGGAGAAAACAACTCGCGTAGCACCCACTGTTACACCAGCGGTAGCCTGAAAAATAAAACATAACCCTAACAGGCCACATATAAAAATGGCTGCACGTTTCATACAATACCTCGAAAAAAAACGGAATAAGTCACCTTATTCCGTATATTTATTAAGATTCAAAATTATTGATAAGTAATTTCGAACGGAAGATTAAGAGTCCAGGAGCCGGTGCCAACATTACTAGTCTTGGTACGAGTCAGAGCAGCAACATAGTTAAGGGTGTTATCCCCTTCAACCAGGGCAGCCGGCATATCAGTATTTGGAACCTGAAGAGTACCATCGGCTGCTTTGATGATAGTACCTACAGCACTAGGAGTTGCATCAGTAAACTGGTTAGAGGTACTTGAGTTGCCTTTAAACTTCACGTTTGCGCTCGTCACGGATGCAGGGCAACCACGCAATACCAGACTAAATGGCTCTGATGCACCCGGAGTAGTTTCACCAACAGCTAATGCATTAAGGGTAGATGCTGCTACTTTCTCAATAGTTACAGTCAAATCTTTTGACTCCAGAGAACAAGCAGTAGATTTAACGGTACCGGTAAAATTAAGTGTACCATCAATAGCGAATGCAGCCTGAGAACTCAGTGCAGCAAATACAAATACAGCTGCTGAAACCATTTTCATTTTCATGAGATAATCCTTTATATATTCAAATATCAGCGAATTAAAAATTCACTTATTTTATTAATTGTAAGACAGAGTGAAACTGGTCGTTGCATCAAATGCGCCACCAGTTACAGATTCGCCCACTTTAACCGGAGCTGCTTTCAGGTTAATTACTGCGGTACCCAGTTCTGGATTTACAGCCACTGGGTTCGATTCTGTCTGAACTGCCAATTCGCTGCCATCTTCGTTATACAGACCAATACCAAAGCCCGTTGCTAAAGAAGAATCAGATAATTTCAGTAATTTATTGTTGGTGACGTCTTTATCACCGTTGGTGGTCAACTTCACATTCGCTACGGCCGGGCAACCGGTCAGGTTAATCGTGATGTCTTGTTTTGCAACGGAGCCATCAACAATTGCACTGCCTGAAACATCACCAAATGCGATCGGTGCAAGTTCACCATCAACCGTACATGCACCGGCAATAATTTCACCTTTGAATTTCAGGCTACCAGACTCATCTGCCGCATGAACACTTGCAGCAGCCAGGCCTGCAGCTAACAGACCCACTTTAAAATAGGTATTCATTTTCATCAACATATCCCTTTGCTTTTTGAGTTTACATTTCATAGACAGTACTGTCCGATTTAATAAAGCAGTAAGTTCTGTAAAATAATTACGCGCCCTTACTTCTGGGGCAGATAATAGTGCATCACAGGGATAACAATACAGCCGATCTCCTTAATTAATATTTTAGTAAAGTTAACGAACAATGTTTTAACCTTGAATTACATGCAAAAACCTATATATTCGCAAACAAAAATACTAGTAATTAAATAACTTTAGAACATACACCACATTAAATGTACAGACTAAACAATACCAGTACCTCGCATTATCCAGTTGAAATATAATGGGATATTTCATAACAGCGCGGGAGGCAATCCGACGAAAAAGTATCAACGGGCATGACAGTAAAAAAATTAGCGGAGTGCCTAAAAAACAATATGTTATTAAAGCTGGCCAATCAAAACCGGAAATAAATGTTTATTATAAATAATAATAATTATAAAAATCATCAGAGGAAATAGAAAATAGGATGAAAAGATAATAAAAACAAAAGCACAGTTCTGGAAGTAACGCTGATACCCGCAAGTCTTATTAACGACCTGATCAGTTTTTCCAAATTGTTATCTTCGCCCGACTTTGCTTTTTCATCTGAAGTCGTTGAGTTGAAGATACTTAATGCTATCGGCGAATGCAGTCGCGAATTTTACGGTGACCTACGAGTAAGACTTCACGTTCTGACGGGTTCTTTCGCGGACCCGTCAGAGGTTTTAGATCATCACTACTCCTTTGCCGCATCCCTGATATGCCCGATACGTGACTGCATCGCAGGATGTGTGCTGAGCCAGTCAGGTAACACGCCGTCCGCTTTCTCCTTCTGCGATTCTGCGGATACCCTGCTGTATATTTCCGCCATTTGCTCAAGCGAGCGCCCTTCCCGCTTCATTTCTGCTATCGCCCAGTTATCCGCTTCACGCTCCATACCGCGGGAAAATTGCAGTTCATTCGCCAGCGATGCCGTTTGTAATAAGGTATCGCCAATGCCGCTGACATCTCCGGTCATCCATAACAGCGTGAGGGACACCAGCGAGGAACGCACCAGCATGCGCATGGGATGCCGGTAAGCGTGATGTCCCATCTCATGCAGCATTACCCCTGCCAGCGCGTCATCACCCGGGCTAAACGCCACCAGTTTATCGCTGAGGATCAGCGTGCCGTCAGTCAGCATGAAAGCGTTAGCCACATCGGGAATATTCATCAGCTTCAGCCGGACCGGCGTACGGTCGGTGCGTAATGACGGCGGGATCACCTGCTGGAAAAGCTGCTGAAGTGCTTTCTGTTTATTGGCAGGCAACGCCGAATCCCGGAAATCACTGGCGCTGAGCAGTGTCAGCGTATGACGCCCGAGGTTTTGCTCAACAGTGGTGGGAATTCGCTGCGCAATCACATTGCTGGCCCACGGCAATAAACCGTAGATATAAAAGAAAATCAGCAGGCAGGTCGCCAGTAAGGTGAGGAGCACCCCGCGCTTATGGCTTTCCATGCGGTATACCCAGCCGGGCCGGCGATGCTGCCGTAACCAGTGACGAAATGCACCGTCATCGGCAGGCACAAAACGGCCGCCATCGGGAAAAGTGAGAAACAGCGGGATCGTGCCCAGCGCATCAGAAACCTCGATCTCGCTGAGAGAAAAAGTCGGGTTCAGGTTTTCAGTTTCCAGCGTCAGACACGGGTCGCCGCCCAAAAAAAGGCGGGCAGCCTTGCGAGCTGCCCGTCCAGGAGGCTGATAAAAGCCTTCAATGATCATGCATTACATTCCGACGCCAAGGTCGAACGCCTGAGTCACTTCTTCTGCCACTGCCGTGTTGGCGGTGTCAGCATGCGCCTGAACTTCCAGCAGGGATAAATCACCGGTCACCGCCGTGCAGGCTGCCATATAGCGGGCGGAACGGACATGGGCGACAGGCGTTGCGAGCCCCAGCGAGCAGACCACAATCAGCGCATTGGTGAACAGCAGACCCAGATAAGACATCGTTTTCATGGATGAACGCAGTTTCACGCGGTCACCGATTTGCGTCTGGTTAAAGACGTAATTGCGCACAGCCACCACCTGATAGCTCGCCACCACCAGCGCGCCGACAAACATGATGATGAAGGCCAGAATGAAGCTGAATAAATTGCTCATCAGCATCATGCCCGCCATGTCTTCAGACATGCCCCCCATATAAGCCATCTGTAACAGCGTAGTGAAGAAGGAACCCATCAGCCACAGGGCGATGATCAGGAAAGGCAGGAATAACACAATGCCCAGCAGGCTATATTTAATAAATGCGGCTTTTTTCAGATCAGCGCGGAAAGCGGTATTGCCGAAAAAGAGATTATTCACATACAGATCGTGTGTCATGGCGCTGATAATACCCTGCACCGCTGCCACACCCGGTACCAATGCCACCGCCACTAATACCACGCTGATCAGAATCGCGCTGATACTGGCCATCTGAACGGCAATTAATACCACCGCAGTGATCGGAATATACAGCGCCAGCATTAACAGAATCGGACACAGATACATTGTCCAGTACGCGCGGCCTGTTTTGCAGTGATAGTTAAAACGCACGCCACGGTAACTGGTCATGATCGCGTTATAACGCCAGCTGCGGATAATCACCCAGGGCAATAGCGCGAGGAAAACCAGCGCAATCAACAGAGCCAGCTGAGGCAGCAGTGCGGCCAGAATATAAAAGACGATAATGCCGCCAATCACCAGCAAACGTCCTTTCAATATCTGAACGGGTTTTGCGTGGTAATCAAAACGGTCGCCATTAATTTCGGTATTACCGAGGAAATAACGACGACGGCGAACGGTCGCCCATGCCGAATAAATCCCCAGAGTGATGATGGTTAATAATGCATTAACCAGCCATATTGCGAAATACTCTCCGCCCTTGCCATGAAAACGTACCTGATGCAGGTTATCGTTATATTGATTATTATCTGACATTTTTATCTTTCGTCCTGAAAGGAATGGGAAGCCGCCCTTCTTAAAATAAAGAAAGGTGGCAGAGCACATTGTGTAACGATGAAGATTTAATCATGTCTCTGACCTTTCAGGCAACGAATTATTCCCTCTGCCAATGAAAAAAATTCGCATTTGGGATAAGTAAAATCATCGGGAAACGCCTGCGGCGTTGCATCAGCACGCCCTAAAATGGTATTAAAACGGTCTGTTTGTTTGCCTGTTATTGAAACTGAGTGAGTAACATGACGACCTCCCTTCCTGTCAGCGTGCGGGTGCGCCCGATACGCCATGAAGATAACGCTGCCATCGCTAACGTGATCCGCCACGTTTCTGCCGAATTTGGCCTGACCGCCGATAAAGGCTATACCGTCGCTGATCCGAATCTGGATCACCTGTTTGAAGCCTACAGCCAGCCCCGTTGTGCCTACTGGGTGGTAGAACTGGACGGGGTGGTCGCGGGCGGTGGCGGCGTCGCACCCTTATCCGGTGCAGATAACGATCTGTGTGAATTGCAGAAGATGTATTTTATGCCAGCACTGCGCGGTCAGGGGCTGGCAAAACGACTGGCCTTACAGGCCATTGAACATGCACGCCAGCAGGGCTTTGCCCGCTGCTATCTGGAAACCACCGCCAGTCTGACCCAGGCGATTGCGCTGTATGAACGTCTGGGTTTCCATCACATTGACTGCGCCCTCGGCAACACCGGCCATGTTGATTGTGAAGTGACGATGTTAAAACACCTCTGACACCGTTGACGTTCTTTATTCGCGCTTTGCAAACAGGCATCTGAATGTTCACACATAAAGCCATTTCCGCGTTAAACGAACTGGAACTGACGGTCTACAACTACATCGTCAAAAACGGCGATAAAGTCATGTACATGACCATTCGTGAACTGGCGGATGCCGCAGGTGTCTCGACCACGACAGTTTTGCGCTTCTGCAAGAAAATGGATTGCGACGGTTATTCCGAATTTCGTATCCGTTTCAAGTTGTTTTTAGAGCATGAAGAAAAGCCACCGGTGTCGTTTGGCATCAGTGAGATCATCAGTTATTTCAAAAGTATTAATAACAGTGAATTTGATGAATTATTAGAAAAGGCCGCCCGCCAGATTGCCAATGCGCAGCGTATTATATTTGTCGGCGTCGGGACATCAGGTTCATTAGGAAAATACAGCGCACGCTTTTTCTCTAATGTCGGAAAATTCAGTACCTTTATTGATGATCCTTATTTCCCGATCAACAGTGATATGTATAAAGACGCTATCGCTATTATTCTTTCTGTCTCGGGTGAAACGGAAGAAGTGCTGCGTTTTGCTACGCAGTTCAGCCAGCATAATTGCAAAATCATCAGCCTCACTAACAGCGAGAACTCAACACTGGCGCGGCTTGCAGACCTCAACATCTCTTATCACATGCCGCAAATAGTCCTCGAAGGACAATATAATATTACCACGCAGATCCCGGTACTTTATATTATTGAGACCATCGGCAAGAAATTACCGTTAATAAAACGTGACTCAGCGCAATGAAAAAACAGGGTGTTTTTAATAAGTAACAAATCACCCGATTTGATTTTTGTTATATCGTGACAATACCTTTTCTTTTGCTACACTCCTGCCGACGAGTAAAAAAACAAAAAAGCTCACCTCTGTATTCCCGCAGGAGAATAATAAACAATGGCTATTGATTACGCTCAGACCGCTCAGGATATTGTTAAATATATTGGTGGCGATAATAATGTGATTAGCATCACACATTGCGCCACACGTTTACGCTTTGTTCTGAAAGATAATAAAGCCGTCGATAAAGAAGAATTAAAACGAGTGAAAGGCGTTATCACCGTTATCGAGGCCGGCGGACAAATGCAGGTGGTGATTGGCAATCACGTGAGCGACGCGTACAAGCAGGTGCTGAAACTGATCCAGATTGATGAAAATGCACCGGTTTCTGCACCGAATGTGGGTATTGTCAGCCGCGTCATGGACGTGATATCCAGCATCTTTACGCCTTTCCTTTATCAGCTTGCCGCCTGCGGTATTTTGCAGGGGATTATTTCCTTCCTGGCTGCCATCGGCATTATGGACGCCAGCAGCGGTACCTACCGTATTCTTAATTTTGTGTCGTGGACGGCCTTTACCTTCCTGCCGGTGATGATTGCTTTCACCGCCGCGAAAAAATTCAACGTCAATCCTTTCACCGCAGTCATTACAGCCTGCGCGCTGATCAGCCCCGATTACATGAATATGCTGACGGCCTTTAAGATCACGTCGATCAACTCCGCCGATCCGGCCATGCAGCAACTGATGCGTGAAGCGGTCAGTAATCCTGATATTGCGAATATCCTGCAGAACGTGGTCGGTATTCCGGTTTCCGCACCAACGCTCGATTTCCTCGGTATTCCGGTGAAATACCTGAGCTATACCGCGTCGGTTATCCCGATCATTCTGATGGTCTGGGCAATGTCTTACATCGAGCACTTCTTCAATAAAGTGCTGCCGGTGGTGATCCGCAACCTGTTCACACCGATGTTCTGTATCGCGATTATGGTGCCGATGACCCTGCTGGTGTTTGGCCCGGTCGGAAACCTGATTGGTGGTGCGATTGGCGGCGTTTATAACACTCTCTACCACCTGAGCCCGACCATTGCAGGTTTCGTGGTGGGCGCATTCTGGCAGCCGCTGGTCACACTTGGCGTTCACTGGGGCATTACGCCGGTCACCGTCGGCAACTACGCGACGCTGGGTTACGACACTTTTACCGGCCTGCAGGCTTCTGCCGTCTTCGCGATGACCGGCAGCATGTTTGGCGTGTATCTGAAAACCCGCAGCCGCGAAATGAAAGGGATCTCATTGTCTGCGGGCGTCACCGGCCTGTTCGGTATCACTGAACCCGCTATTTATGGTGTGGCGCTGCGCCTGAAAAAACCGTTCCTGTGCAGTTGTGTCGCAGGCGGGATTGGCGGTGCGATTGCCGGTTCCTTTAATGCAGTTTCATGGAGCTACTGCCTGCCGGGGATTGCCGTACTGCCGGTGTTCTTCAAAGAAGGTCATATGCCACAGTTCCTCGGTTTCCTGTTGTCCATTAGCGTCGCCTTTGTGCTCGGTGCGTTGTTCACCTGGCTGGTTGGTTTCAAAGATGAACCCGATGTTACCGCGACCCAAAAAGTACCGGCAGAAACCCGTCGGGCTGCGCAGGCGGAAATGAATTAAATCTGACATTACGATCTACAGGGCAGAAGCAATCTGCCCTCATCAAGTATCCAGGGAGAATCAAATGAACCATCAGTTACCGAAAGATTTCTTGTGGGGCGGCGCGGTAGCGGCGCATCAGGTGGAAGGCGGCTGGAACCAGGGCGGCAAAGGCATCAGCATTTGCGACGTCCTTTCCGGCGGCGCGCACGGCGTTGACCGGGTAATGACCGACGGCGTGCTTGACGGCTACAGCTATCCGAACCACGAAGCCGTCGATTTCTACTCGCACTACAAAGAAGACATCGCGTTGTTCGCCGAAATGGGTTTCAAATGCTTCCGCACCTCGATTGCCTGGACGCGTATCTTCCCGAACGGTGACGAATTACAGCCAAACGAAGCCGGTCTGCAATTTTATGACGATATGTTTGATGAGTTGCTCAAACACAATATTGAGCCGGTAATCACCCTCTCCCACTTCGAAATGCCGTGGCATCTGGTGAAGGAATACGGCGGCTGGAAAAACCGTCAGGTCGTCGATTTCTTTGTGCGTTTCAGCCAGGTGGTGATGGAGCGTTACAAAGGCAAAGTGAAATACTGGATGACCTTCAACGAGATCAATAACCAGCGTAACTGGAAATATCCGCTGTTCGGTTATTGCTGCTCCGGCGTGGTATTTACCGAGGAGGAAAATCCGGAAGAGACGATGTATCAGGTGCTGCATCATCAGTTCGTGGCCAGCGCTAAAGTGGTGAAACTTGGCCATGACATCAACCCTGATTTTCAGATTGGCTGCATGATCGCCATGGTGCCGCTCTATCCGTTCTCCTGCCATCCTGACGACGTGATGTATTCCGTTGAAGCAATGCACGAACGCTTCCTGTTCAGCGACGTCCATATGCGCGGTTATTACCCGGCGTATGCGCTGAAAGAGTGGGAACGTCGCGGCTTCAACATCAAAATGGAAGATGGCGATTTACAGGCACTTCGCGATGGCTGTGCGGATTACATCGGCCTGAGCTATTACATGAGCAACGCCATTTCAGCGCACAATCCGAGTGATGATAATGGCTTGTCAGGTTTTGCGGGCAGCGTGCCGAATCCGCATGTGAAAGCGTCTGACTGGGGCTGGCAGATTGATCCCGTCGGGCTACGTTACACCCTGAATATTTTGTACGAGCGTTATCAGAAGCCGCTGTTTATTGTCGAGAATGGCTTTGGTGCGATCGACAAAGCGGGTGATGACGGCGTCATTCACGATGATTACCGCATTGCGTATCTGAAAGCACACATCGCGCAGATGAAAAAAGCCGTGCTGGAAGACGGCGTGGATCTGATGGGTTATACGCCGTGGGGCTGCATCGACTGCGTGTCGTTTACCACCGGGCAGTACAGCAAACGTTATGGCTTCATTCACGTCGATAAAAACGATGATGGCAGCGGCACAATGGCACGCTCGAAAAAGGAGAGTTTCGGCTGGTATCAGAAAGTGATTGAGAGTAACGGGGACGTGCTTTAATTAACGCCTCCCCCTGCGAAGGGGGAGGCATTCAGATTAATGACGTTTTCCGTCATCATCTTCATCAACGAAATCTTCGTCTTCGCCTTCTTCACCTTCTTCGTCGTCATCGCCTTCGAAGTAAGTGCCCCAGCCGTCATAGTTGACGCCGTTGGCCTCGGCCAGATTCATCAGTTGCTCAACCTGGATGTCGATCAACTCCGCTTTCAGCGCGATTTCACTGATCACGTCGCAGCACATCACGGTTGAACCATCTTCCACTTCCAGTTCTTCAGCGTCAGTGACTTCATAACCCAGTTTGAATGCTTCAACTGCTGCTTTCTCCAGAACTTCAAACTTCTCTGAAGATAAGTGGTGTTCGATAGTGTAAAGCGCGTCAGGATCACTGCCATCATCCAGCAGTTCTTCGATGATTAAGCGAGTCTCTTCACGTTGTTCTTCCAGCAATTCACGGTTTGCCATATCTCTGTCCTCAATCAATGTGACGTTTGTACGCTATTTTCACACACCGCAGGGCGCGTCTCCACTATAAACGACAAAGTTTTTGCTGCGGGGTTGTATTTGCATATTCATCCAGTTAAATTGAATTTAAATTCAATCCGAAATGCTTACGCGCTATGGAGCGACATCATGAGTTTGTTGAGTAAACGTCATTTTCTCAGGTTACTGGATTTTACCCCGTCAGAGATTTCGTCACTGCTGAAACTCTCCGCAGAATTAAAAGCGGCTAAGAAAAACGGCACCGAAAAAGCCCGCCTGCAAGGCAAAAACATCGCGCTCATCTTCGAAAAAGACTCAACCCGCACCCGATGCTCTTTCGAAGTTGCCGCATACGATCAGGGGGCGAAAGTCACCTATCTCGGCCCAAGCGGCAGCCAGATCGGCCACAAAGAATCGATGAAAGATACTGCCCGCGTCCTTGGCCGCATGTACGACGGTATTCAGTATCGCGGTTACGGTCAGGATAAAGTGGAAATTCTGGCGCAATATGCCGGTGTCCCCGTGTGGAATGGCTTAACCAACGAATTCCACCCGACGCAGTTGCTGGCTGACCTGCTGACCATGCAGGAACACCTGCCGGGCCAGCCACTGAAAGGCATGCGTCTGGCCTATCTGGGCGACACCCGTAACAATATGGGCAATTCGCTGCTGGAAGCCGCCGCATTATGCGGTCTGGATTTGCGCCTTGTCGCACCGTCGGCCTGCTGGCCGGAAGCCGAACTGGTCGCCACCTGTGAGCACCTGGCGAAAGAAAATGGCGGCAGCATTACCCTGACCGAAGATATTGCGACCGGCGTGAAAGATGCTGATTTCCTGTATACCGACGTGTGGGTTTCCATGGGCGAGCCGAAAGAAGTCTGGAAAGAGCGTATTAATTTGCTACGCCCTTATCAGGTCAACAGCGCGATGCTGGCGCTGACCGGCAATCCGCAGGTGAAATTCCTGCACTGTCTGCCAGCCTTCCATGACGACCAGACCACGCTGGGCAAACAAATGGCGGAAGAGTATGGCCTGCACGGCGGCATGGAAGTCACCGATGAAGTCTTTGAATCCAGCCACAGCGTAGTATTTGATCAGGCTGAAAACCGTCTGCATACCATCAAAGCGGTGATGGTTGCCACCCTCGGTAACGACTGATTTCCCCCGGGCGTGCAGCAAGGATACACTTCCTGCACGCTGCAATCTTTACATCGTTTTGCACTTTATCCCGCCCGTTCCCGCCAGAAGACTGCATTTTCAGCTAACCTTTTTAAAGCGCTTTGGTCAAAAAAACAAAAATGCAGAAGAAGGAACCGATATGAGCTCAGTCAATCTTGAGTATGTTCTGCGGCTGGAAAGCCTGTTAAGCAGGATTTACCCCCGGGAACACATCGCCGACCTGCTGAAAAAAATCCTGCATCTCGCCGACAAATGGAATTACGGCAAACACCGCACCACCCGCTGGGTGGATGGTACCAATATTTATCTGATTACTTATGGCGATAATATCCGTCACGGCGAGCAACCGCCGCTGGCGACGCTCAATCATTTCGCTAACACTTATCTGCGCGACATTATCAGCGACATCCATATTCTGCCGATGTATCCGTACAGTTCAGACGACGGCTTTAGCGTCATTGACTACCGGCGGATCGATGAACATCTTGGTGGCTGGTCAGATATTCATCACCTTTCGGCCAATTTCAACCTGATGTTTGATTGCGTGATCAACCATATTTCCCGCTCAAGCGAATGGATGAAAGGCTATCTGCATGACGATCCGTATTACAAAGATTACTTTATTGCCGCTAATCCCGAGCTGGATTACAGCCGCGTCGTGCGCCCGCGCGCTTCGCCGCTGCTCTCGCCATTTATCAAAACCGACGGCACCGAACTGTATCTGTGGACGACGTTCAGTGAAGATCAGATCGATATTAATTTCAAGAATCCTCAGGTCTTGCTGGAAAGCATTGATGTGCTGTTGCAATACGCCGCCAGCGGCGGACAGTCGATCCGCCTTGATGCGATTGGCTATATCTGGAAAGAAGCCGGGACGCGCTGCATTCACATGCCACAGGCGCATAACATCATTAAAGTCTGGCGCACTATTCTCGATGAAGTGATCCCCGGCACGCGGATCATCACTGAAACCAACGTCCCGCATCACGAAAATATCAGTTATTTCGGCGAAGGTGACGAGGCACACATGGTGTATCAGTTCCCGCTGCCACCGCTGACCTTGCACGCTTTTTTGCGTCAGGACACCACCACGCTCACCCAATGGGCGCAAAGCCTGAATGCGGAAGCCCGTTACCCTGACACCACCTATTTCAACTTCCTTGCCAGCCACGACGGCATCGGTTTACGTCCGACCGAAACCTTCCTGACCGATGACGAACGTAAATACATGGCGCAGGAAACGCTGCGCAAGGAAGGCCGCGTGTCCTATAAAGACAACGGCGACGGCACCCATTCGCCTTACGAACTGAACATTAATTACCTGAGCGCGCTGACCGAACCGGAAGATAATACCGAGATGAAAGCCCGCAAGTTTCTGGCGGCACAGGCGCTGTTATTGTCGTTTATCGGCGTCCCGGCGATTTATATTCACAGCCTGCTGGGCAGCGAGAACGATCTCGACGGCATGCATCAGTCCGGGATCAACCGCCGCATCAACCGTAAAAAGCTGGATCTGATGGATATTGAAGCTGAACTGGAAAAAAAAGACGGCTTACGCGCCCGCATTTTTTACGGATTACAGGCACTCATCAGGCACCGCCGCGAGCACCCGGCATTTTCACCGCAGGCTGGCCAGCGCGTGTTTGATCTGGGCAAATCGCTGTTTGCGATGGAACGCTATGATCCGAAAACCGAAGACCGGATCAGCTGCATATTCAATATCAGCGATCATTCGCAGATGCTGAAGCTGGCGGTCGAAGGGAAGGATCTGATTAGCGGAGAAGTATTTAACGGCCAGATGCGTCTCCAGCCGTGGCAGGTGGTGTGGATCAAACACAAACTCAAAGCGCCGGAACGTCTCGGCAGGCTGCGTCGCTGGCGGATGAAGCTGATCAAGCGCACAAAGCGCTACACAATAAGCATTAAGCGGACAATGCGCTGACGTTCATTTTCACCACGGCTTTACGCACATTGGCCGGTTCGCCGACGGCGCACAGCGGTTTATGCACTTCGCCCGGATAAAACACCACGAAATCGCCGGTCTGCATGATCATGGTTTTTTCCTGCTCACCGGCAGCCAGGAACGCGATGTCTTTCTCTTCCAGCCAGTCGGTATCGACATACCCTGCCGGTAAGTTGCTGAACGTCATGCCTTCGGTGCCGTTGAGGATAATCTGGATATCCAGATTACGTGCGTGGAACTCGGCACGGCGTTCAGCCTGTGGCGCAGTGGAATCATTGGAAACCAGCACAAAAACGTCGTTGCCGCGGATATCGTGTTTACCCAACGGGGTGTCCGGCGTGATGTGTTGTTTAACGTATTCAATGGCCTCGCGCAGCTCAGCGGGCAGATAAGGGACGAGATGCAGTGCGTGGATGTTTCCTGTGATCATCATAACCTCGGGTTTGTAATGCATGAGTGAAACAGCGTTTCATAAATACTAATCCTGTTTGCTGTCTGCTTGCCAGAGCGGGATCAAAATTTTGACTTCCTGGGGGATATTTTTGTGGCTGAACATCACCCGTAGCCGGTAAACAATGGTTATGCAGCCAGATTGCATAAACCCTGAAAACGTATTCAGTGTGGCCCTTTCATCCTGTTGGTATTACGGATTTTTTATAAAAACTCACTCACAGATCACAAAGTTAATTAAACCGAAAACACCTCAAATAAATCATAGTTATTTAAGGTTTCAGAGTATTTATAAATATTTAATCATAAAAAAAGACATTCTATGCAAACGAGAAATAAACCCCTTATTTTTTAGCGAATTATAACTGAGTAAACATTATCTCAATCGGTCATTAACTGTCAGGATAAATAATTACGCTGATATTTCGTTTATTATTCACTTTACTGCGCCCGCTAATAAATAAAACAATGACGCTTATCAATCAACCTATAACCTCTTTCATCCGTTTATTCTGATGCGATCTGAATCACATATTAAATGCCTGAGCGGAATATTATTCACTCCGTTGCGGGCACATTCCATTTCAGGTTGAATATATTATTTATTCTCCGCGTAATTCATTTGCCCAAAACATTATTTGGTCTTCTTTTTATAAAAAGGGATAAATATGAAACGGCATTATGTAGGATCCGAAATAGGCCAACTTCGCAGCGTGATGCTTCACCGGCCAAATTTAAGTTTACAGCGACTCACCCCGTCGAATTGTCAGGAATTATTATTCGATGACGTACTTTCCGTTGAGCGCGCCGGAAAAGAGCATGACGTCTTCAGTCAGACCTTGCGCCAGCAAGGTGTGGAAGTCTTATTGCTCACTGACCTGCTGACGGAAACCCTCGATAACCGCGAGGCCAAAGACTGGCTGCTCAGCCGGCAAATCTCGGATTACCGGCTTGGGCCACAATTTGCCGAAGAGATTCGTGGCTGGCTGGCCGATCTTCCTCACCGGCAAACGGCCCGGTTTATGAGCGGCGGATTAACATACAGTGAAATTCCCGATACATTCCATAATATGGTCACAGATACGCATCAGTTAAATGACTTCGTGATTAAGCCTTTACCCAATCATTTATTTACCCGTGATACCTCCTGCTGGATATATAACGGCGTATCAGTTAATCCGATGGCAAAGGAAGCACGTAAACGGGAAACCAATAATTTACGGGCCATATATCGCTGGCACCCGCACTTTACCGATAACGAATTTATTACTTACTTTGGCGACGACGAATTTAATTACGACCACGCCACGCTGGAAGGTGGCGATGTTTTAGTCATTGGCCGTGGCGCAGTATTAATTGGTTTATCAGAACGCACGACACCGCAGGGTGTGGAGTTCCTCGCGCGTTCACTGTTCAAACATCAGCAAGCCACCAAAGTGATTGTGCTGCAATTACCGAAACACCGTTCCTGTATGCACCTTGATACCGTCATGACACATATCGATCTGGACACTTTCTCGGTGTATCCGGAAGTGGTGCGCGACACCACGTTGTGCTGGACGCTGACCGACAATGGTCACGGTGGCCTGCATCGCACCGAAGAACCACAGTTCGTGCGGGCAATCGGTAAAGCGCTGGGCATTGACGACATCAGACTCATCACCACCGGTGGCGACAGTTTTGAAGCCGAACGCGAACAGTGGAATGACGCCAATAACGTCCTGACCGTGCGTCCCGGCGTGGTCATCGGCTACGAACGTAACACCCGGACTAACGAAAAATACGACAAAGCCGGAATCACCGTTCTCCCCATTCCGGGTGATGAACTGGGAAGAGGTCGCGGCGGCGCACGTTGCATGAGCTGCCCGCTTGAACGCGACGACATCTGATCACCTATACCGGGAAAATTTCATGAACAAACCTGTTCTGGTTGTCGCCCTCGGCGGCAACGCATTGTTGCGCCGTGGCGAACCGCTCGAAGCCGAACTGCAGCGCAAAAACATCCGTCTGGCGGCCGAAACGCTGGCTGCGCTATGCCAGAAATGGCGCGTCGTGCTGGTGCACGGCAACGGCCCGCAGGTCGGATTGCTGGCGCTGCAAAACAGCGCTTATCCGGCAGTCGCGCCCTACCCGCTCGATATTCTGGTGGCACAAACACAGGGGATGATCGGCTATCTGTTGCAACAGGCGTTGAAAAATTGTCTGCCTGAGAGTCGCGTCTGCACCCTGCTGACGCAGGTGGAAGTCAGCCTACTCGATCCGGCATTTGATAAGCCGACGAAATACATCGGTCCGGTTTATACGCAGGCGCAGTCGGAAAATCTGGCCGCCGAAAAAGGCTGGGCGATGAAAGCCGACGGGCAGCATTTCCGCCGCGTGGTCGCCTCTCCTCAACCGCAGCGCATCCTCGAGATTGATGCCATCCGTGACTTGCTGGAAAAGCACTATCTGGTCATCTGTAACGGCGGCGGCGGTGTGCCGGTTCATCAGACCGCCGACGGGCTGGCAGGCGCAGAGGCCGTCATCGACAAAGACCTTTCGGCGGCGCTGCTGGCGCGTCAGTTACAGGCCGACGCGCTGCTGATCCTGACCGATGCCGATGCGGTGTACCTCGGCTGGGGCACGCCGGAGCAGCGTCCGCTGCATCAAATCACTACACGGGATCTCGCCGGTATGACCTTCGACGCCGGATCCATGGGGCCGAAAGTCAGTGCCGCCTGCCAGTTTGTCGACGCCTGCCACGGGCTGGCGGGGATCGGCGCACTGGAAGAGGGTGAAGCCATTCTGGCCGGTCTGAAAGGCACCTGTATCCGCGCGGAATAACCCGCCCTCACTTGATTATTTCAGGATGATGTTATGACTACCACATTGAAAAACCGTCATTTTCTTAAACTTCTTGATTTCACACCGGAAGAAATTCAGCAACTGATCACCCTGGCGCTGACGCTTAAAGACGATAAGCAAACGGGTCAGGAACGCCCTTGTCTGCGCGGAAAAAATATCGCGCTGATTTTTGAGAAAACCTCTACCCGCACCCGCTGTGCGTTTGAAGTCGCCGCGTTTGATCAGGGCGCACACGTGACTTATCTCGGCCCTGGCGGCAGCCAGATCGGACACAAGGAATCCATGAAAGACACCGCCCGCGTGCTGGGGCGAATGTATGACGGCATCGAATACCGGGGTTTTGCACAAAAGACGGTGGAAGAACTGGCGGAATTCTCCGGCGTACCGGTGTGGAACGGGCTGACCGACGAGTTTCATCCGACCCAAATCCTTGCCGACCTGATGACCATGCTTGAACACTCGCCGGGTAAAAAACTCAGTCAGATCAGCTTCGCTTATCTGGGCGATGCCCGAAACAATATGGGTAATTCCCTGATGGTCGGGGCAGCAAAAATGGGAATGGATATCCGTCTGATCGCGCCAAAATCCTTCTGGCCGGAAGAGACACTGGTCGCGACCTGCCGCGATATCGCCCGCACTACCGGCGCAAGGATCCTGCTGACAGAGCACGTTGATGAAGGCGTACAGGGCGTCGATTTTCTTTACACCGATGTCTGGGTGTCAATGGGCGAAGCCAAAACCGCCTGGGCAGAACGTATCAGTCTGATGACCCCGTATCAGGTTAATGCGGCGGTGCTTAACGCTACCGGCAATCCTGACGTCAAATTCATGCACTGCCTGCCCGCCTTCCATAACGAAGAAACCACCCTCGGCAAAGAACTGGAAATCGCTTACGGCATGAAAGGGCTGGAAGTGACGGATGACGTTTTTGAGTCCCCGCATTCCATCGTTTTTGATGAAGCCGAAAACCGTATGCACACCATAAAAGCGGTCATGGTCGCCACCCTTGGCGATGACTAAGCCCCTTGCGTGAAGGCGTTTTGCCTTCACGCTTTTTTTAAGGATTACGTTTATGCGTACATTCAAATTCCCTTCTGCCTACACCATTTTGTTTGTGCTTATCGCGCTGGTTGCGGGCCTGAGCTGGATTATCCCCGCCGGTCAGTACGACATGGCGATGAATGTCGGGCTGGGTAAAGAAGTTCCCGTCTCAGGCACCTATCACGCCGTTACCGGCAACCCGCAGGGGCTGGTGGATATTTTCCTCGCGCCCATTGATGGCCTGTACAACCACACCACCGGCCAGGCTGGCGCAATTGATGTCGCTTTATTTATTCTGATCATCGGCGGTTTTCTGGGCATCGTCACCAAAACCGGGGCAATCGACGCCGGAATTGAACGGGTGACTGTCCGGCTTAAGGGCAAAGAAGAATGGATGATCCCGATCCTGATGGCACTGTTCGCCGCCGGTGGCACCATTTACGGCATGGCCGAAGAGTCATTGCCATTTTACACCCTTCTGGTACCGGTGATGATGGCGGCCCGTTTCGACCCGCTGGTCGCGGCGGCTACCGTACTGCTGGGCGCCGGGATTGGCACGCT
This sequence comes from Rahnella sp. NRRL B-41462, assembly GCF_003263525.1. NCBI lineage: Bacteria > Pseudomonadati > Pseudomonadota > Gammaproteobacteria > Enterobacterales > Yersiniaceae > Rahnella > Rahnella sp. NRRL B-41462. The sequence continues at coordinate 80,894 of NZ_JYDF01000022.1, forward strand.
CGGCTCAACGATCAATCCTTTTGCGACGGTGATTGCCGCCAATGCTGCCGGGATCCCCTTCACCCACGGGATCGGCCTGCGCGTGGCGATTCTGATCGTCGGCTGGCTGATCTGCGTGATCAGGGTGATGCGCTATGCCCGTAAAGTGCGCCGCGATCCCTCGCTTTCTGTTGTGGCTGATCAGTGGGACAGCAACCGCGCCCACTTTCTCGGTAACCGCAGCGATGAACTGCTGCCCTTTACCGGCGTACGTAAAATCATTCTGCTGATCTTCGCGCTGGCTTTTGTGGTGATGATTTATGGCGTATCGGTAAAAGGCTGGTGGATGGGGGAAATCTCCGGCGTTTTCCTGGCTGCGGCGATCCTGGTGGGGCTGATTGCCCGCATGAGTGAGGAAGAACTGACCTCGACATTCATTGATGGCGCACGCGACCTGCTCGGCGTGGCACTGATCATCGGCATTGCCCGTGGCATCGTGGTGATCATGGACAACGGCATGATCACCCACACCATTTTGCACAGCGCAGAAGGCATCGTTTCCGGATTATCCAGCGTGATTTTCATTAACGTCATGTTCCTGCTCGAAGTGGTGCTGTCGTTTCTGGTGCCCTCTTCATCCGGTCTGGCGGTGATGACCATGCCGATTATGGCGCCTCTCGCCGATTTCGCCCACGTCGGGCGTGAACTGGTGGTGACCGCTTATCAGTCGGCATCGGGGCTGGTGAATCTGGTCACGCCGACCTCCGCCGTCGTCATGGGCGGTCTGGCCATCGCGCGGGTGCCCTATGTCCGCTGGCTGAAATGGGTCGCACCTTTGATGGGAATTTTACTGGTATTGCTGATGTTCGCGCTAAGTCTCGGTTCTTTGGTTTAACTCTTTGTAGAAAATGATTTTTTTGCCATGTTGACGTCCTTTATTTACCGGGAACATAACCATGAAAAGAACGTTGTCTACACTTGAAAAAGAACACCAGCAACTGATCCTCTGCCATCAGCTTATTGCCAGCCGGAGTTTTTCATCACAGGAAGAACTGCGTGTGGAATTCCAGCGGGCGGGATACCGCAACATCGGCCAGTCCACCATTTCTCAATTGCTGAAAATACTGGGCGTCGTGAAGGTACAGAATGCTAAAGGCAAAAAGATTTACGCCCTGAATGAGCAATCTCAGCTTATCCCTGATGCCCTGAGGCCAGTGAGTGAAATGGTCACCGATGTGGATCACAACCCTCAATTTGTCGTGGTACATGTCATGCCGGGCTATGGCCGCGCCGTGGGGCGGATTATCGATCAACACCGGTTGCCGGAGGTGCTCGGCGTGATCGCATCGAGTACTTCCGTGCTGGTTGCGCCACGGGAAATGACAGAGCTGGACAGAGTTTGCAGGATAATCAGGCGAATACTGGCGATAAAGGAAAACCACGGCAGCAACCGTTTGCCTTAGGCCATTTTTCCGCTTGATGTCGTCAATGACCCGCGTATAATGCGCCACAATTTGTCGGGAGAACCCATGAACAATCGCCAGGTTTTGTGCTCAGATGATCGACCAAACACCGTGCCATCAGGCAGCCCGCTGCCGTTGTTCTTCCGTGGTATTACCGTTTTACTGAAAGCCCCTCATTGAGGGGCTTTTTTTTGTCCGGAATTTGAGCGCCACACTTTTTTACGCGTAAAGAACAGGAGAATGACGACTATGGCCAATCCGCTGTATCAGAAAGACATCATTTCTATCAACGATCTCAGCCGCGAAGAGCTGGAACTGGTACTGGATACCGCTGCCAGCCTGAAAGCCAACCCGCAGCCTGAATTGCTGAAACACAAAGTGATCGCCAGTTGTTTCTTCGAAGCCTCAACCCGCACACGTCTGTCATTTGAAACGTCGATGCATCGTCTGGGCGCCTCGGTGGTGGGTTTCTCCGACAGCAGCAACACCTCGCTCGGCAAAAAAGGCGAAACGCTGGCCGATACCATTTCGGTCATCAGCACCTACGTTGATGCGATTGTGATGCGCCATCCGCAGGAAGGCGCGGCGCGTCTGGCGACCGAATTCTCCGGCGGTATTCCGGTGCTCAACGCAGGCGACGGAGCGAACCAGCATCCGACGCAAACCCTGCTGGATTTGTTCACCATTCAGGAAACTCAGGGCCGTCTCGACAACATTAAAATCGCCATGGTCGGCGACCTGAAATATGGCCGCACGGTACATTCCCTGGCACAGGCACTGGCGAAATTTAACGGCAACCGCTTCTACTTTATCGCGCCGGACGCGCTGGCGATGCCGGGGTATATCCTGACGTTGCTGGAAGAGAAAGGCATCGAATACAGCCTGCACAGCAGCATTGATGAAGTGGTGTCTGAAATCGACATTCTGTACATGACCCGCGTGCAAAAAGAGCGTCTGGATCCATCGGAATACGCCAACGTGAAAGCACAGTTTGTCCTGCGGGCTGCCGATCTGACCCATGCTCAGCCGCACCTGAAAGTGCTTCACCCGCTGCCGCGTATCGATGAAATCACGCCGGATGTGGATAAAACGCCTTATGCCTGGTATTTCCAGCAGGCCGGTAACGGAATTTTTGCGCGTCAGGCTTTGCTGGCGCTGGTTCTGAACGCAGACACTGCACAGTAAACTTGAGGAGAAAACGATTATGACGCACGACAACAAACTTCAGGTTGAAGCGATCAAATGCGGTACGGTCATCGACCATATTCCGGCCCAGGTCGGATTTAAATTACTGTCGCTGTTCAAGTTTACCCAGACGGAACAACGTGTGACGGTCGGCCTGAACCTGCCTTCCGGCGAGCTGGGCCGCAAAGACATCATCAAAATTGAAAACACCTTTCTGACCGACGAACAGGTCAATCAGCTGGCGGTGTATGCCCCGCGCGCGACGGTGAACCGCATCGACAATTACGACGTGGTGAAAAAGCTGATGCCGACGCTGCCGGACCGGATTGTCGGCGTACTGCGCTGCCCGAACGGCAATTGCATCAGCCGTTTTGAACCGGTGGATTCCAGCTTTGCGGTGAAACAACGCGCAGACGGCGTGCACCTGAAGTGCAAATACTGCGAAAAAGAGTTTGAGCATCAGGTGGTGCTCAATAACGACTGAGCCTTTATACTGGGGAACAATTTCTTGTTCCCCTTAACGCAAATCAGGAGACATTATGTCCCGCGAAATCAGCACTGAAAACGCCCCCGCCGCTATCGGTCCTTATGTTCAGGGCGTGGATCTGGGCAGTATGATCATCACTTCCGGCCAGATCCCAGTGGATCCTAAAACCGGCTCTGTGGCTGACGACATTTCTGCACAAACGCGCCAGTCACTGGAAAACGTACAGGCGATCGTTGAAGCCGCTGGCCTGAAAGTGTCAGATATTGTGAAAACCACCGTTTTCGTGAAAGATCTGAATGACTTCGCCACCGTTAACGCCACGTATGAAGCCTTCTTCACCGAGCACAACGCGCCATTCCCGGCCCGTTCTTGCGTTGAAGTCGCCCGTCTGCCAAAAGACGTGAAAATCGAAATCGAAGCCATCGCCGTCCGCCGTTAATTCGCGTCAGTGATGCACCAGACCAGCCTGCGGGCTGGTTTTTTTTGCCGAAATCAACACCTGACCATGACTTTAATTACCATCATTGCGGATGTGAGCAACTTTTTTTGGCCAAGTTCACATAAAAGCCATAGCTATAATCAATTTTTCTTTTTGTTGGAGGATAACTTGACAACCTTCCCTTTTCAGCCTCACCAGGAATTAATGTATAATCGAACTTATAATAAACCCCATTGATTTTAATAATGCTTTCATACATGTCAGTTAAAATACCATCTTCATTAAATATGCTGTAATTATAAAGAAAACTGTTAACCCAATGCGGCGCGCTTATTATTTTTAATGCATCTCCATTTGTATCAAACTCTAACAATCTAATTTTATAAATTTTTCCCAAGTTATTTTCAATCCACTCCCTATCGATTATACTCATTTCAGCCTTATCCTTTTTATATAGCGTATCTATTTCACAATTTATATAATAGTCCTTACTATATGAATCAACCACTTTATAGCCTAGTGGGCCAGAAGATATAATATATCTTGGCCACATATAATATAAACCTAGCAATAAAAAAACCAACCCCAGTGCTATTTTAATATTTACTTTCATTTTGGAAGGTAATCCTTATATTCCTTTGAAAGATTATAGGGCGTGGTGCCTACTCCAACATCATTCAATGCTCCATCAATGTTATATGAAGCCCGCATATTTTTATATTCATCTCACACTCTGAGGAAAGCATCTCAAACCAAGGGGTTTTAATTACCTTACTAGGTAAATATTACGACCCTGACCCCATGTATTCTCGTAATTACCGATGATAATAAACCCACCACAGGAATACTAAAATAACTCGCCTTTTCATACCCGGCCCTCCTTAGAGATAGGAATAGAACAATAACGTTGAAATTAACATCATTGCGGATGTGAACAACTTTTTTTTGCTAAATCAACATCAAAGTCATAACTATAATTTTTTCTTTCCGTTGAAGGTCTGAAACTTGCGAAATAGCCTTTCTGTATATCTCCTTTTCTGGGAGTATATTGAAAATGATAATACAATCCACTTATGAAAAATATACTTTCATAGGTATCACCATCAACATCACCACTCACATCAAAAAATGTGTATTTATACTTAAATGAGTCAATCCATAAGCCGCTTGTAATTGCTTTATAATAGCCTGTACTTTGGTCAAACTCCTTCAACTCATCTTCATATATAACATTTGTGTTATTTCTTAACCAATCTTTCGTTCTTTCATCCATTTCTGGGGCTTTTTTTTTGTATAATGCTGGTCTTTCACAGTCTATGTAATATTCCCTTGCATATGAGTCAGCTATTTTATAGCCATAGTCATCTGAATGTATAATATATTTAGGGAAAAACAAATAACCTAAAATACAAAAAGAAACAAAAATAAAGATAGCTATCTTACTCTTCATTTTGGCATGAATTCCATGTAGTCTGGCCCGAAATGAATTATTACAGGCGTTGTCCCCGCAACAACATCATGTAAAGCGCCCTGGACATTATATGCGGCCCTACAGTAGTTCACACTCTCATCGCGTTCTCGGCTCAACTCATTAAATAATTCGTCTTTTTTTATCTTACTTTCCAGACGTTCCATCCTTGTTCCCCATGCATTCTTATGATTACCGCAAATAATAAATCCCCTACGGGAATACCAAAATAAACTGCCATTTTCATACCCAGCCCTCCTCCGAGAGGAGAATCGAGCGATAACGTTGAAATTAACATCATTGCGGATGTGAGCAGCTTTTTTTTGCCAACCCCACATTAAACTCATAGCTATAATTAGTTTTCATTATTGAAGGAGTTAGGCTTGAAAGAACGCCAGAGTTCACACTTCCATTTCTAAACGAATATTGAAATTTATAATAACGGCCTGACATGAAAGTTATGTTTTCAAAAGTATCGACTAAATCCCCATCATAATCGAATAAGCTGTGCTTGTACAAAAAACCATCAACCCAATGATTGGATGTTACCACTTTTAAATAATTCCCGTCCTTGTCAAACCTCATTAACTCATCTTTATATAAATCAAGAACATGGTTTTCTATCCATTCTTTTTCAGATGGAAGCATAATGATAGGTTTTTTTTTGTATAGAGTCGCAGTCTCACAATCAATAAAATATTCCTTAGAGTAAGAATCCACCACTCTGTATCCTAACTTACCTGACTCTATTATATAATTCGGAAAAATTAAATATACGAAAAAAATAATAAATAATAAAATTATAAATAATATTTTATTGGCTTTCATACTGGAAGAAACTCCATGTATTCATCTGTCAAATTATATGGGGTAGTTCCTGCCCCAACATCATTTAGTGCGCCATCAATGTTATATGAGGCCCCGCATAATTTTATATTAACCTCACGCTCTAAGGAAAGCTTCTCAAACCAAGGATCTTTAATCACCTTACTAGCTAAACGTTGCGACCTTGACCCCCATGTATCTGCATAACTACTCCGAATAACATATGCAAAAACTGGAATATCAAAATAATTAGCCATTTTTTGCGCTAAACTTTCATTTATCTTGGGTGTGAATTCATAATCACTATGTCCATCAAGTCTTCCCATAGCAGTACGGCAAGCATAGGAATTAATTCTTCCCAACCGACTAAATATATTTTCATTTATCATTGTGTAGTTCTGTAAGTTCACACTCAACTTTTCTGAAACAGCATATTTATATCCAAATGCAAACTCACTTTGCAAACCGTGACAAAAAATAGATAACTGTTTGACGGGAATGCAATGCCTGTCACTGCCTTCATTTAGATATTTAAATAAATTAGTATTGCATTCAATTTTCTTATATTTAAAGCCAAACTTCATCGCTGATGATTCAAGCATAGCATAATGTTTATCTTCATAACCCTCTTCAAATATCAATACAGTGTATACTCCACGATTGCCTTCCTGCATATACTTCCTCATATACCTTACCGCCTGACCGATAAAAGACAGTTTATTTGCTGGGTCATTGTGTATTTGTGTCCCAACCACTGCAATATACTCAACCTGTGAGGCCTTATTGATATGCGTAATAAAAGCCGCAGGGTTGAAATGCCAGACCCTTCCTGATAATGCTGTTCGGGCTTCAGCAGGTAATTTGCCAAAAAAGCTGAGGGCATTGGCATGATTAAGAAATTTATCCCAGGAAGGAGGATTAAAAGCAGGTTGAACGAATTTATTATCCTGCTTTAACCAACTGAACCGTGAGTCAACGGTGGTTTCATCCCATTCAAACGGGAACCGGCAAATCGCGTAAAAATATTTTTCTTTTAAGCTTTTCTCATCGTTTATTTGCTGCTGCCATTGCTGAATAACCGGTGAATCACACTGGCTGTCTGCATTACTGTCATCATCAACAAGTGACCACCCCATCCAGTGAGGAAAATCAGCATCAGAGTATTGATTAATACCCGGTGCAGTCATTTTCACCCACCCCGAACCGCCGGGATAATTAGCACAAATCCATTCAGCTTCATTCCAGGTCACTGTTTCGCCGTAATCCCTTGCCGGTACGGCAGGCAAACGGACACCCGCCTCACTGAGCTTCGTGTAAATGCTGCTACCTGCCGGATTTTCCTGACGGGTAAAGACCTTCTTATTCGTAAAAGTGACGAAAAGCTCAGTGTCGCTGATATACAGCGGGGGTCTTGTCGCTTTCTTTTCGTCAGGAGAGGCCATAAAAGGCGTGCCGGAGGGCAAATAATAATGCTTATCACCATAGGTGATATCGCTGCGCCCAGGTTTGCTGATATCAAGATTGCCTGTGCTTCTCCCCGCAAGCTTTTGCAGGTTCGTATCATCACAGCAAATCTGAAAATGGAATCCGTTCTTGCCGTCTACGCGTCCGGATGTGCCCAATATCGTGCCTTTTTTAATGAGGGTTCCCACGCCTTCCAGTACATTCCTTCTCACCTGTTTCAGGTGCTGACACAACGAATAGAAAACGATGTTCACTTCGGGGTCACCCAGCGTCAGAGTGTGACGCAACAGCACCACCCCGTCGTCTGTCGCCCCCAGATAGCACAACGGATCCTCACTAATTCTGTCGGAAGGATAGCGACAAAAAACAATTTCTCCTTCCGCAATCGCCCTGACCGGATTGGCAGTCCCCCCCGCATCGGTATGAGGAATATGCACACCACCGTGCCAGGCCCCGAGATTATTTACGGGGAAGTCCCTGTATTTATCGACGTGAATACATCGCCTGACCCAGTCATCGTCAGTTTCTGTTTTTCGCTGTGAAAGTAAAATCGGGGGCGCTAATAACATATTTTCATCCTTGTTCAGCTTTCCGCTTGCTGGAATGTTGATTGCGATACTCGTGGGTTATATACCCTGTGCTCAGGAAATTCCGGCGCGGGTTATATCGTTTGTAGGCTCATTCTCTGCTTCCTGTTCCGTTAATCCGCTTATCACCGGTGGAACCGACGGAAAGTCATGCGGCATCGTTTCCGCCACCGTCAGCACCGTGTGCGGCGTTTTCCTGAAATACTCACCGGCCGTGCCGTACTCAATTTTGCCGTCCTGCAGGATGAGATAACTGCCGCCACCAATCAGCGTGATGCGCTTTTTCGCGCTGAACAGGATGTCGCCGTCCACCGCCGTGAGGCTCACTTTTTTGCCCGCCGCCAGTGACAGCTGGTTGTTCTGCGCCTGAACGTCGACCTTGCCCTCGCTGGCCTTCAGGCTCATTTCGCCCTTCAGCGCAAAGATGCCCATTTCCTCACCGGTGTTGACGGTCAGGTTCTTAATCACCCCGATATCCGCATTGTTACCGGCGTTCAGAATCATGTTTTGGGTCGCCGCCAGTTGCAGATGCTCGCCGCTGGTCAGCGCAATCCCTTGTGGCGCGCTGGCCAGTACCACCTGATTTATCGGCTTCAGCCGTTCGCTGAACATCGCGATTTGCGCCGCGATGTCGGCCTCCAGCGCGCTGGCTTCGGCGGCGGCCTGGCTGAGGGCTTTCACCTGACGCTGCAGGTAGTCGATTTCAGCCATCGCCGCGCTGTTATCCAGCACCTGACCCTGCGCGTTTGGCTGGGCGTCCGCGCTGAGAAAGACACCCTTACCGCCGCGCAGGACGCCGTGTTCATCGGTGCGCAGCTCGAAACCTTCGCCGCGCGGCGCGTTTTGCGCATCGACGATATGCCCGCTATTCAGCTGGGTCTTGCCGTATTCGGTGGCGAGTTTGATGTGCTCCTCACCGCGCCGGTCCTCCATCCGCAGTTTGTTATTTGACGGGGTGCGCAGAACGTTGCGGGTGTGGTTCCGTTCGGTCACGGGGTCGGGATGTTCGGAGTCGTGCAGCGCGGCGGCGATATACGGCCGGTCGGGGTCGCCGCCGTCAAAGGCAATCGCCACTTCGGTGCCGTCGGTCAGCGGCATATGCCAGCCGTAGCCGTCGCCGCCGTAGGGTTTGGCGAGGCGTACCCACAGGTACGCGTAACCGGCATCCGCCGACGCACGGTCGCCGTCAATCCGTACGCGGTAACGCCCCTGATTATCCAGCCACGCGTAGGTGTCGCCTTTGGCCGGGCTTTCCACCCGCGCCGGTATCGTGCCGCTGAGCACCGGCCGCGCCGGTGGTTCGGGGCGGAAGCCAATCGTTTCGCGGTAGGCCATCCCCCAGATATTGAGGCGAAAATGTTCGGTGCGTGAGCCTTTGGCGACGATGCGGGTAATGAGGATGCCGTCCGGCAGGTCGCTGAACGGGTAGGCCTGCGGCTCCAGCACCTGACCCGGCGCCAGCCCGCTGCCGGTGGTGCGGGCGAATATCCGGCACTGATGATTGAGTTTACGTTCATGGCGGATGCGGGCATAAAACGCGCCGGTTTCGGCGGCGGCGTCCACGTCCTCACCGGCCTCGCGGTAAGGGCGGGCGTACAGGTAGCTTTCGCCGGTCACCGGCGCGGCGCTGCGCACCTGCGCGCTGACGTCCAGCGGCGTGGTGGCCTCGCGGTAGTTGTAATCGCGTTTAAAGATTTTGCCGGTGACAGCGTTCCAGTGGATTTTCAGCCCCCAGACGCTTTCGGCGTGGCCGTCGCGCATCCCCGACGGCTCGCAGTACGGCAGGGTCACGCCAAACTGGTACTGCTCCGGCCCGTCGCCGAACAGCACCCTTTCACACGTCAGGCGGGTGTCCGCCTCAAAGCGGAACCAGATACCGACCTCGGCCAGAATGCGTTTTATAAACTGCAGGTCGGTCTCGCCCCACTGGGTGATAAGCTCGTGGTCGGGGTAGGTCTGGCTGAGGCGAAACTCAAAATCCTGCCCCTCGAGCCCGTGTTTGCGCAGGATAAACTCCGCCACCTCGGGCACCGACTGGTTCTGAAAAATAAAGCTGTTGGTGCTGTTTTCCAGCAGCCGCAGGCGCGGCACCAGCTCAAGGCGGTACAGGGTTTCGTCGGCGGAGGTCGACAGGCGCTGAAAGTCACGGATAACGCCGTACACGACGCGTTCCGGCTGGAAAGGCGTGCCCATCGTAAAGCTGGCGAACTGGCGCAGCATCTGCGCGGCACCGATATCCGGTTCGGGGCAGGTGACGTCAACGGTGTAGGAAAAAGTCTCGCTGAGCTGTTCCTCGCCGCGAAAGTTCAGCACGTCCAGACTGTACGGGCTGTTCCAGATATCGAGAGAATAGCGGGAAAGTGTATCCATTCCGGTCCCTGGTTGGCATGTGAAAAGCATCCTGCTTTTCGGGGTGTGAGGAAACTGTATTCACATGGTGAAATTGTGGGAATTTTGTATCAGGATCCGGAGAATGCGAATGTGATGATGCACAGAAATACTAAACATAATTAATGTATCCATAAGTTTTTTTTGTTGTTTTCATATCATCAATGGCGATTGCCTCATCAACGATCATACTTACAGTAACCTAATCATTTCTGCCCTCTTTTCACTCAACTTGAAAGCGCGCTGCACCCGAACAGGGCAGACCGGCCCCTTTTGACCTGATTTTCAGCCCGTTTTGCACGCTGGCACACTTTATGCCTGATCTTCATTGTTATTGAACGATTCAATTGCAGCCTGTCCAGTTTGTGAGGTGATGATGATCAAGATTGACCTTTCCGATTCACCCTTTTTTGATGAAATGTTGATGGCTGAAGGCAAACACCGCAGCCATTATCAGGCCTACTGGCAGTGGTTGCAGCAAGCCGATCAACAGGCAGTCCAGCGCAAAAAAGAGGAAGCTGCGCTGTTGTTTCACCGGGTGGGGATTACCTTTAATGTTTATGGCGAAGATGATGGCGCGGAACGGCTGATCCCGTTTGACAGCGTGCCACGCATTATTCCGGCCAGCGAATGGCAGATGCTTGATCGCGGGATCCGTCAGCGGGTTCAGGCGCTTAATGCTTTTCTGCATGATATTTATCATGACCAGAAGATCCTCAAGGCAGGGATCGTGCCCGCCGAACAGGTGCTGGCCAACGATCAGTATCAGCCCTGCATGCAGGGCATCGATCTTCATCGTGATACCTACGCCCACATTGCCGGAACCGACATGGTGCGGGGAGGCGATGGCGAATACTACGTGCTGGAAGACAACCTGCGCACGCCGTCCGGTGTGTCTTACATGATGGAAAACCGCAAAATGATGATGCGGTTATATCCCGAATTGTTTGCCGAGCAGCGTATCGCGCCGGTTTCCCGCTACCCTTCCCACTTACTGCAAACCCTGCGCGAAAGCACCACCGTCAACGATCCGACCGTCGTGGTACTGACGCCCGGCCGCTTTAACAGTGCCTATTTCGAGCACAGTTTCCTCGCACAACAAATGGGCGTTGAACTGGTAGAAAGCGTCGATCTGTTCGTGAAAGACGGCGCGGTGTTTATGCGCACCACCGCCGGACCGTGCAAGATTGACGTGATCTACCGGCGTATCGACGACGCCTTCCTCGATCCGCTGGCGTTCCGCGCCGATTCCATGCTCGGGGTTCCCGGCCTGCTGTCGGTGTATCGATCCGGTGGTGTGGTGCTGGCGAATGCGATCGGTACCGGCGTGGCGGATGATAAATCGATCTACCCGTATGTACCGGAGATGATCCGTTACTACCTGGCGGAGGATCCGATCCTCAATAACGTGCCGACGTGGCAATGCCGCAAGGAAAGCGATCTGTCTTTCGTGCTGGCAAACCTGGAAAAAATGGTGGTGAAAGAGGTTCATGGCGCAGGCGGTTACGGCATGCTGATTGGGCCGACGGCCAGCAAGGCAGAAATTGAACGCTTCCGCGAATTACTGCGCATCCGCCCGGAAAACTACATCGCGCAGGAAACGCTGGCGCTTTCCACCTGCCCGACCTTTGTCGGTAACGGGCTGGCACCGCGTCATATCGACCTGCGGCCCTTTGCGCTGACCGGCGCCGAAATTCGTCTGGTACCGGGCGGATTAACCCGCGTAGCGCTGGAAGAAGGCTCGCTGGTAGTGAATTCATCTCAGGGCGGCGGGACCAAAGATACCTGGGTGCTGGAAGAAAATCCGACGGAGGATGACGCATGCTAAGCAGAACAGCCAGCGAACTGTACTGGATGGCGCGTTATCTGGAACGCGCCGAGAATATTGCACGCCTGCTGGACGTGACCAATAAGCTGTCGATGATGTCGATCCGTGACGTCAACGCACGCGATGAAAACAATGATTTACTGGTACCGCTGACCATGACCGGTACGCGGACACTGTTCAACGAGCACTATCCGCAGGAGTCGATGGGTAATCTGCTCAACTTCTTCGCTCTGGACAGCTTCAACCACAGCAGCATTTTCAGTTGCCTGCAAATGGCCTGGAACAATGCGCATGCGGTGCGCGGCAGTCTTTCTTCTGAAGTCTGGGAAAGCATCAATGCCACCTGGATAGAGATGAAACTGATCCGCCGTCAGGGCGTCGGTTCTGCCGGTGCAGACGCTTTCTTCGACTGGGTCAAGGAGCGCTCACATCTGTTTCGCGGTGCGATGTTCGGCACATTACTGCGCAGTGATGCACTGAACTTTATCCGCCTCGGCACCATGCTTGAGCGGGCGGACAGCACCGCCCGCCTGCTGGATGCCAAAAATCAGTTACTGAATGCCGATGAAGATCCGGTGCGCGAGTACTACCGGATGGACACGCTGCTGCGTGCGGTCAGCGCCCGCGAAGCGTTCCACACGCTTTATAAGCAGCAACTTAGCCAGAAACGTATTGCCGAGCTGCTGATACTGCGCCGCGAGTTACCGCGTTCTCTGCTTTCCTGTGTCGAAATCATGGCCGAACAGCTGGAGGAAATCGGCGGCAGCGCAGGCAATTTGCCACGTCGCCGTGTCCATACCCTTCATGCTCAGCTTCGCTTCACCGAAATGGACGAGATTGTTGAGATGGGTCTCAGCCCCTGGTTGATGCAGTTTCTGGATCAGACCAATGCCATCGCTGAGAGCATTCATCAAACCTATCTGGAGGCCCAATAATGAAACTGAATGTCACACATCAGACGCATTACAGCTATGCGCAACAGGTTAAACACAGCACGCAATATCTGCGCCTCACACCGCAGGATTCCAGCCATCAGAAGATTTTGTCGTGGGATCTGACCTTGCCGGAATATGCCACCCGCACGCTGGATGCCTATGGCAATGTGCTGCATGTCCTGACGCTCGATCAACCCCATCAGGCGATCACCATTGAAGCCAACGGCGTGGTCGAGATTGAAGACAATACGGAAGACGATAATTGCGGGCATCTCTCGCCGCTGGTGTTTTTGCGCACCAGCCCGCTGACCCTGGCCGATGGCGCGATCCGCGATTTCGCCAGCCGTTATTACCGGCCGCAGGCACAGCATGAAAGTCTGTGCAGCCTGATGGGCGAACTGCTGCTGAAAATGCCTTACAACCCCGGCAGCACCACGGTGAAAGACAGCGCCTCACAAGCCTTTTCAGCACAAACCGGCGTATGTCAGGATCACACACACGTTTTCCTGGCCTGCTGCCGCAGCCTGGGCATCCCGGCGCGTTACGTCAGCGGCTATCTTTACTCGGAAGACTCGGCGCATGTGGCCATGCATGCGTGGGCGGAAGCCTGGCTGGATGACCGCTGGCAGAGCTTCGATGTCACCAATAACACCTGTAAACCGAATCAGCATTTGAAACTGGCTATCGGCATAGATTATCTTGATGCATGCCCGGTCCGCGGTATCCGGTTAGGGGGAGGAAGCGAAGACATGCGCACTGTCGCGGCCGTTGCCATACTCGACGTTCCGCAATGATCCTGAATACCTGAGGAAACCTTTTTATGACTTACTGTGTGGCCATGCGCTTGTCCTCTGGCCTGGTGTTTGTTTCAGATTCACGCACCAATGCCGGAGTGGACCATATTTCCACCTTCCGTAAACTGCATGTTTTTCATCAAAGCGATGAACGCGTGCTGGTGATCCAGAGTGCCGGAAATCTGGCGACCACACAGAGCATTATCAGTCTGCTGCATCGTCGCTGCGCAGACGATGAGCGGGAAAACCTGCTGAACGTGAAGTCGCTTTACGATGCCGCCAGCCTGCTGGGTGAAACGGTGCGTGAAGTGATTGCACGGGACAGCGGCGCAAATCAGGGGGGCAATACAGATTTCAGCTGCAATCTGTTGCTCGGCGGACAGATTAAAGGTGAGGGCCAGCGGCTGTTCCACATTTATCCGCAGGGGAATTTCATCGAAGCCACGCACGACACGCCTTATTTCCAGATTGGTGAGAGTAAGTACGGTAAGCCGATTATCGATCGCGTACTGAGCTACGACACCGCGCTGGATCAGGCGATGCAATGTGCGCTGATTTCGATGGACTCCATACTGCGCAGTAATCTTTCCGTCGGCCTGCCGCTGGATGTGATGACCTATCCGACAGACAGCTTCAGCGCCGCGCAACAGCACCGGATCACCGAAACACACCCGTATTTCGACATGATCCGCAAAGGCTGGGGCGAAGGCCTGCTGAGCATTTTTGCGCAGTTGCCGCCGCTGAAATTAGACGAGTAATAATCCGCCACATCAGGTCTGGGGAAAATGGACAACCTCAGACCTGCCCCGTATTATCAATATCCCGTCCTTAATACGGATATTTGAGGTGCATATATTGTGGCAGTCACTATTTATGATATTGCCCGTCTGGCAAAAGTGTCCAAATCTACCGTTTCCAGAGTTATTACCAACCAAACCAATATTTCGCCAGATGCCCGTGAGCGCGTGCTGGATGCTATCCGCACGCTGAATTATCAGCCAAGCAAACTGGCGCGGGCGCTGACATCCAAAGGTTTTGATGCGATTTTAGTGATATCCACCCGTTCGACCAAAACAACCGCCGGGAACCCTTTCTTCTCCGAAATATTGCAATCCATTGCGCTGAGAGCGGAAGAAGAGGGTTTTGACGTTATTTTGCAGACGTCCAAAAATAGCGAAGAAGATCTGCAAAAGTGTGTCGCTAAAATAACGGAAAAAATGGTGAAAGGCGTGATAATGCTCAGTTCACCCGCCGATGAATATATTCTGGAACAGTTAGATAATTATCAGGTTCCTGTGGTGGTGATTGGCAATATTGAAGGAACATATCAGCACGTCTTTTCCGTCGATACCGATAATTTTCAGGACAGTTACCGGCTGACAGAACATCTTATTTCGCTCGGTCACCAGGATATTGCCTGCCTGCACGCGCCGCTGGATTATCACGTTTCCATTGACCGCCTTGCCGGTTATAAACGCGCCATGCAGGATGCCGGTCTGACTGCGCAACCGGGCCTGATGATTGACGGCGGTTATACCACCGAAAGCGCTTATCTGGCGGCGACGACATTGCTGCAAAAGGCGCATCCGCCGACGGCCGTTTTCGCCACGGATGCCGTGAAAGTCATGAGCATTTACCGCGCGCCCATGAACAGAAAAAGATCATTCCCGATGAAATTTCCATCACCGGTTACAGCAGCGACAATATTTCGCCGATCCTGTCTCCGGGGCTGACCGGCATTGAAATTCCTATCCGCGAATTAGGCTGGCAGGGTTGCGGTGTGCTGTTCGATAAAATTTTCGATCGTCCCGGCGCGCATTCCCGCACGCTGGTGCCGACACAGCTGGTGGTGAATCATTCCGCCATAGAAATCACTGCCGGAAAATAAGAAAACCCAACCGGAAAACAGCTTCCGGTTGGGTGATGAGAGGCATCAGAAAGAATAGGTGACACCGACACCGGTATAATGGAATTTGGTCTTCGCATTGGCGCTGGCATCGGTATTATCGTGCAACTGCAATTCGTAGGCATATTCCAGTGAGATGGCAAAACCGTTGGGTAAAGGCTGATTGATTAACAACCCGAATCGCGTATCGGTTTCTCCTTCGCGTTCTCCGCGATCATCATTGTAATAATAGGTATCCAGCGTCCGGCGGGCATAAGGCGTCAGCACGGTTTTCCCGCTGGAGAAAAGATCGAAGCTCACCGGCAAATAGATACGCGCTTCCTGTTTAGCGAATTCCCCGCGCTGGCTGTCACCGGTATTCCATCCGCGATCTAAATAATAACTGACCTGCATCGCGATATCGTCGGTGAAACTGTATTTCAAACCGGTTTCACCTTCAAACTCTTTATTCAGATAACCGTTATCGTCCATACTATTATAATAATTATACAACGCCATCCAGCCGTTATATTTCAACGCAGGACTAAGCGACACCGACCAGTCTGGCTGAATGGTATAACGCTGGGTATTATAAGAATTGCCCTCTTTCTTTTTATCTTCATTATATTGCCACTGATAGTTCCTGAAACCGAGCATCAGCCCCAGCGCATAATCTGCGTTATCCACAAACTGATAATGCATATCGAATTCGACCTGATTAAACCAGTCACTTCGGGTATCTTCGGAGTAATCGACGTTATGGTCTTCCTGATAAAATGCGCCGTAGAAGTTCCACTTTCCTTTGCTGAAGTTAACAAATACCGTCGGTTCATAAGCGCCGTCTTTATCGCCCTGACCTTCTGTGTTCTCTGTTTCCTGCATGGCGCCGATCTGCACCTTCCAGGGTTCAGCAGGTAACGCAACGTTACCGATCGGTACCGGCGTCAGCATTGCCGGTGAATTATGATCTTCATTTTTATTTACGCTTTCGCTCTCAGCGGAAAAAGCCGACGAGCAGACTGTGCCGCATAATAATGCGGCAGCCACTTTCATTTTCATTATAATAATTCCTTTTACAGTAGGGGCAGATGGATATTAAAACAACGGATAACCTCTTTTAAAATTCGTGTTATTTATACACGTTAGTGAAATAACTTATTAATGCGCGGTAATGACTTCCTCAGTTTCACAATCAAAGAAATGACATTTATTCATATCAAAGCACAGGGATAATAATTGTCCGGCCTGATAATCAGTATTAGCGTTTGAACGGCAGACAAATTCATGACCGCCAATCGAGCAATACAACATAAATTCTGCTCCGGTCAGTTCAGCCACCGTAATTCGCGCGTCAAAATGTGCGTTCTGCTGCTCTGCACCGGCGATATCTTCAGGACGGATCCCGAGTACCAGCGGTTTACGTTGATAACCCCGTGCATTCAATATCGTCAGTTTGTCTTCAGGCACCGGAATATGCAGACTTTCCGTCACGAAAAAGTTGCCATCCAGCGCACCACGGATAAAGTTCATCGCCGGTGATCCAATAAAACCGGCCACAAACATATTTTGTGGATGGTTATAGACCGTTTTAGGCGCGCCAACCTGCTGGATAATGCCGTCTTTCATCACCACAATCCGCGTCGCCATGGTCATAGCTTCGGTCTGATCATGGGTGACATAAATCATCGTCGTATTGAGTTTATGGTGCAGCTTGCTGATTTCGGCCCGCATCTGTACCCGCAGTTTGGCATCGAGGTTCGACAGCGGTTCGTCCATCAGAAAGACTTTGGCATCACGCACAATCGCGCGCCCGAGCGCGACGCGCTGACGCTGGCCGCCGGATAACGCCCCCGGACGTCGCGCCAGATACTCATTCAGCCCGAGGATCTGGGCCGCATACTCCACGCGCTGACTGATTTCCTCCGGCGCAATCTTTCTCAGTTTCAGGCCAAACGCCATGTTGTCGTACACGGACATATGCGGGTAAAGCGCATAGTTCTGAAATACCATCGCTATCTCGCGATCTTTCGGTGCGACGTCGTTCATGCGCACGCCGTCGATCAGCAGGTCGCCGGAAGAAATTTCCTCCAGCCCGGCGATCATACGCAGGGTGGTAGATTTTCCGCAGCCGGATGGCCCGACAAACACGATAAATTCTTTATCCGCGATCTCCAGATTGAAATCCTTCACCACGTGAACCTGTTTGTCGTAAATTTTCTGAATGTGTTGCAGTGAAATCTGAGCCATAATTTTTCCTTAAATATCAGCCTGATGATGCAACCATAGTTGCCTGATAACCGCCCACGACAGCCCGTCGGTAGAATCCAGACGGTGATTTGCCCCTTCCAGCGTGGCGCCAATGCCAATCGAGAAAATGCCTCCGGCACGTAATGCATCAATCCCCGCCTGCGCATCCTCTATCCCTGCGGCATGCTGCGGCGCGATATTCAGCGCCTCGCAAACCTTGAGGAAAATTTCCGGATGCGGTTTGGAATGCGTGATCCGGCGGGCGTCCGCGACATAATCGAAAGCCTGCTCCAGTCCTAACGCCCTGAGCACCTGCGGGGCATTTTGTGAAACGGAAGCCAGACCGGTGAGTACGCCCTGGTCACGCAACGTGTGCATCAATTCACTGATCCCCGGCAAAATGTCCGCCGTGGTCAGCCCGGCGAGTAATCCGACATAATCGTCATTTTTCTCCGCCGCCATTGCGTCACATTCTGCCTGCGTAAAAGTTCCGGTTTTTCCGCCCACAGCGAGGATCTTCAACAGCGATTCCTGACGACTGACGCCCTTCAGTTGCTCATTAAACGCAGCATCGATGGGGATCCCGATACGCTGCGCCAGTCGTTGCCAGGCCATAAAATGCAGGTGCGCGGTATCGACCACCACACCATCGAGGTCAAAAATAACGGCACGCGGCAGGGGTTCAGTTTTCATCATGAGATCCTTTCAGAATGAGGCTTTCCGTAAATGTGTGAGAGATGCCGTTGATCCAGACCTTCAGCGGCTGAGCATCCGTTTTGCTGAGGGTAAATTGCCGGGGTTCGATAGACACCGTCAGGCGCGTTCCACGCCAGCAAAGGGGAAACTGTAACCGCGTCCAGCCCTGCGGCAGCGTGGGCCGGAAATGCAGTTCGCCTGACTGATAATCCAGCCCCGCAAACCCCATCAGCGCCCCCGTCCAGATAGCGGCCGTGGCGGCCGCATGAATACCGTCGTCCGAAGAGTGAGGTTCTTCGCCCAAATCGATGCGGCACGCCTCGCGGTAAAACTGCAATGCCTGTGCGACCTGCCCGGTCCGGGCGGCAACAATCGCATGCACCGATTTACTCAGCGAAGAGTCGTGAATCGTACGCGGTTCATAAAAACTGAGACTGGCAGCCTGACATTGTGGCGTGAACTGTGCGGGCAGCAGTTGCATGAGCATGACCACATCGGCCTGTTTCAGAATCTGCATCTCGTTGATTTCCGCACGGGAATAATCCAGCAAAATGGCCTGTGTGCCCTGCCGGGATTTATAGGCTGTCAGGTCGCATTGCGGTTTGCTGAGGAAGGAATCATCCTGCGCGATCACACCCTGCACATCGGGCTGCGGCAGATACAGGTGCGTCAGAAAATCTTCCGCCTGCGCAAAGAATGCGGCGTCCTCATGATTAAATTCATGCAGATACCGGCAGGCCTCCCGGACGTTGTACTGCGCCATATAATTGGTAAACGCATTATTATCAACATGTTCGGTGTATTCATCCGGCCCGATGACGTTGAGAATTGCCAGCCGGTCGCCACGCCATTCAGCGCGGCTCATCCAGAACCGCGCGGTTTCTTTCAGCAGCGCCAGTCCCATTTGTTGCATAAATTCCGTGTCGAGCGTGGCCTGGAAATAGCCCACCGTGGCATAGGCGATATCCGCCACCAGATGATGTTCTGCCAGCGCCGATGCCACCCGTTGCCGCTGACCGGTACGGATATTGATCGCGGCAAATTCAGGCGTTTCCTCTTCGCCGCTGAACGCGCTTTCCCACGGAAACAGTGCGCCCTGATAACCGTTCTGCCGGGCTTTGTCCTGCGCCTGCGCCAGATGCAGATAGCGGTATTCCAGCAATTTTCGCGCCTGTTCAGACGCATTCAGCAGGGCAAAAGGCAGGATAAATATTTCGGTATCCCAGAAAACATGCCCTTTATAGCCTTCGCCGGTCAGCCCTTTCGCCGCCACGCTGGCGCGCGCGTCATGCGCCGGGATCATCAGCTTCAGGTGATACAGCGCAAAATCCAGTGCACGTTGATCCTGGGGATCATCTGACGCCACACAGACCCGTGATGCCTGCCAGTAATGCTGCCAGTGGCGGGTATTTTCCATCAGCAGGTGTCCGTAACCTTGCTGCGCGTGTGCCAGCAGGGCCTTCAGGCAGCGTGCTGCGAAGGTGTTTTCTGGCAGGAAATCTGCGTCGAGCGACGTGGCAATCCAGCTGAATTTCTCCAGCGTCACCACTTCACCGGCAGATAACGGCAGGCTGATATGTTGCAGTAACTGGCGGTTTTTCGACGAAAAACTGCTGCTGGCGCGGGCAGGAAACAGGCACTGGCTGGTGATGATCGCCTGCTGCTGGCCGTCTGTGGTCTGATAACCGCCTTGTAAAACGTTTTGATCGAAAACCCGAACTGAACATTCATTCAGATGCTGTCTGCCGCTGTTGGTGAGCGTTGCATCAATGCCGGTGCTCACGCACAAATGTGCATCCGCATCCAGCGCGGTGACAGTTAAACGGCTCGCCACCAGCGCCAGCGGAGAAAGCGCCACAAAACGACGGGTTTCGATTTTGAACCGCTGACCGGCGGGCGACTGCCAGACCAGTTCGCGATACAGCTCACCGTTCATGATGCGCAGTTCACGCTGATAGGACAGCAGCGTGCCGGAAAGCAGCGATAAACTTTCGCCGTCCAGCTCAATGCGCATACCAATAATATCCGGCAGATTCACCAGTTCGGTGACTTCGGTCGTATTCGCACGGTGATAAAAACCCGCGACAAACATGCCCCGCTGTTGATCGGTATAGGCTTCTTCGTGACAGCCACGGATACCAATCCGGCCATTGCCGCAGGTATGCAGGCTGCCGTACTTATTCAGGCGATGTGGTGAAAACGGTGCTTCGGGCAGGATCTGAGGCTGAATCATAGATACACGCTCTCCCCCGACTCTGCCGACTGATAGACAGCCGCCACCAGTTGCTGGATCCGGTATCCCTGTTCCGCGTCTGCCAGACTCACCGTTTCCCCGCGAACCGCCGCTACAAACGCCTGAACGCTGCGCACATGGCGCTGATCGTCGGCAACCTCCCGGTGGAATAACCTCACCAGTTCACCCTTTTCATCGGTATACACCTGGGCAGGAAACAGTGTGGCACCGGCCTTATCACCGCAAAACTCAACATTCATCACCGATTGCGGCTGAATATTCAGCGCAAACGCCGTTTCCAGACGCAGCAACCCGCCGTTGCAGAACTCAATCGCGGCAAATACTGAATCTTCCACGCTGTATTTCTGCGGATCCCAGCTTCCGAACTGCCCTTCACTTTTGCGGTTACCGATTTTCTGAAACATCTGCGCGGTGACTTTGCGCACTGCCGGAAAGCCGAGCACGTACATGGCGGCATCCAGCATATGAATGCCGATGTCGATCAGCGGTCCGCCGCCGGACTGCGTTTTATCCGTGAAATTGCCCCAGCCGGGCACGCCGCAGCGGCGCAGGGCACGCGCGGTGGTGACATAAACGTCACCCAGTTCTCCCGCTGCGACTTTCTGGCGTAAAATGCGCGCATCTTCGGCGAAACGGTGATGAAAGTCATAGGCCAGAAGCCGGCCAGCCTGTTCCGCCGCCTGCCACATTTCCAGCGCCTGCGCGGCGGTCATGGCAGGCGGTTTTTCACAGAACACATGACAGCCGTGCTGCAATGCCGTGATCACTTGCTGATGATGGAAAAGGTTGGGCGTACAGATGCTGACGATGTCGGGCCGTTCAGCCTCCAGCATCTCTTCCAGTGAGGTAAAGGCACGGGCGATACCGTTGCGCCCGGCAAATGCCTGAGCGCGCGCCGTATCGCAATCCACCACCGCGACCAGTTCAAGCCCCGGAAGCTGGCGGTAACAGGCCACATGGACCTTTTCCGCCACCTGACCCGCCCCCACCAGCGCCACTTTCAGCGTTCCTGCCGGTTTCGTTATAAATTCCATTTCGCGGCCTGTCAGTCAGAGTAAATTGCGAAGATAAGTCAGTGAATCCTGATAAGCCTGGGTCGGATTTTCTGCCCGCACGCGGCATTCGTAGACGATATAGCCGTCGTAGCCATCTTCTTTCAGTTGCTGAAATGCGCGGCCAAAATCAATGCTTCCGCTGCCCGGCTGGTAACGATGATTGTCAGCAATATGTACATGGCCGAGCAGATCGCGTTGCTGATGGAACGCAGCGCTGAGGCAATCCTCCTCAATACTCATATGGTAAAAATCACCGATGATTTTGACGTGCTCAAGCGCCCCCTCTTCGATATAACGGCGTGCCTCCGCCAGCGTGTTTATCATGTGATCCTGATAACGGTTCAGCGGCTCCAGATACACCGTTGTGCCGGTGCGTCTGGCGACATTTTCCAGCTCCCGCAAGGATGCGCTGACCGCCAGACGGTCGCCCGCCTGACTGCGCGGTGAGGTCATCGGCGGCAGACGGTAGGTAAACATTCCCCAGGCGGCGGGCACGATAATCCCTTTACCGCCGACCTGCGAAAGGGCTTCCAGAATCGCAGTGATTTGCTGCAATCCGTTCAGACGACGCTCCTCGATGAAATCACCGATCCAACCCTCATAGCCGCCGCAGGCGGTAATCACTGGCAGGCCGGTTTGGGCGATAGCGGCTTTCACTTCGTCGAGATGATTTACCAGCAATTTGCCGTCAATTTCAAAACCGTCGAAACCCATTGCCTTGATAAATTTGAATTTCTCCAGAATATTTTCCGGGAAGAATGCCTGATTTTGTGTACCGATTTTCATGTCTAAGTCCTTTTAGAAAGTGATGCCGAGCTTGATGCTCTGATCAGGATGTTGATCGACGTATTTCATGTAGCTCTCCACGCTGTTGCTGAACGTGACCACCGGATCGATCAGGTCTTCGCAGTTCAGGTAGCCGTTCATCAGCAGTTCCCAGCAGGAGTCTTCGATGCGTTTACGGCTCCAGCGGGGATAATCGGGATTGGGTTCGCTGCATGCGCGGGAAAAGACGATTTTGGCATTGTTAAAATGGGCTTCCCGCCCGAGGTTAAAGCCTTCGGCAAAGGGTTTGGCAAAGGCGACATAAGAAATAGTGCCGCCGTAAGCGATACCCCGCAGCGCCGCCTGCAATGCCTGGGCATTGCCGCTGGTTTCGATGATGACGTCCGCACCCTGTTTGCCGGTGAGTTTTTTGATCTCCAGCCCGATGTCAGTACCGATCGGGTTAAACACGGCATCCGCGCCGTTTTTCAGCGCAATTTCCCCGCGTTTTTCCAGCGGATCGACGCCAATCACGATGCTGGCACCGGCCTTTTTCGCCAGTTGCACAGCGATTTGACCGATCGCCCCCAGCCCGACAATCACCACGAAATCGCCGACACGGACATTGCCGTCACGCACACCACTCATGGCGAACTGCGCCGGGTCATAACAGACGGCGTTTTTCCATGAGGCACCGGCGGGCATTTTGCGCAATTTGTAATTGTTCACGGCGTTGACGATCACCGTTTCGCTCAGCGGTCCGTAAGTACAGACATCATCACCCAGCGCGTAATCCGTCACCTCGCAGCCCTTTTCGCAAACGGTGCCCACCACCATGTTGCCGAGCTGGAATTCGCCGAACACGATACCGCGCGGCGCATCCGCCGGACGGGGGACAAACATGCCCCATTCAGCCGAAAACTCCTCGTCAATAAACGGGCTGACGCCGCGAAAATCTACCACTTCGGTACCGTGTTTCGGTGCGCCAAATTTCACGCGAATTTTGACTTCATATGCCGCGACCGGGCGGTCCTCATAATCCATCAGTTCAGCCACACGCGGCTGGGTTGCGACCAGTTTTTTCATCGGATATTCCTTCATCTTTAATCAGTCAATATGCGTTTTAACGTCAGCCTTTTACGCCGCCGTCAGTAAGATTGCCTTTGATAAACCGCTCCGAAAGCGCGTACATCAGGACAACCGGCAGCGCGGTCACCAGCGAGGCAGCCATCATTCTTCCCCAGACATAATCCGGTGTGCTGAACAACGTGTTCAGGCCGACAGGCAGGGTGAAATTGGCAGAGCTGGAGAGGAAAATGGAGGCGAAGAGATAGTCATTCCACGCCACCATAAAGCAGTACACAAACACCGAAATGATGCCGGAGATCGCCAGCGGCACGGTGATGTAGAAAATGATTTGCAGCCGGTTAAGCCCGTCCATCATCGCCGCTTCTTCAATGTCGTGAGGAATGGTGTCGAAGTAACTTTTCAGCATAAACACGGCCGTCGGCAAGGTCTGAACCACCATGGTGATCACCAGCGCGGTAGTGGTGTCATACAGGCCCAGCGCCGAAATAATCTTGAACAGCGGCACCACCAGCAAAATGCCGGAAAACATGTAGACGGTATAAAAGCTGGCGTTGATGGTGACGCGCCCTTTAAAACGCAGCCGTGACAACGCATAAGCGCCCAGGATGCCGAAAAACACAGCGATCACGGACGCCAGTACCGACACGGTCAGGCTGTTTTTGAAGTAACTGAGGAACGGGAAAATCTGCGGATTGAAAATATCCACGTAATGATGGAAATCCCACTCCTGCGGAAACAGCGTCGGATGGCGGGAAATCGCCTCTTTACTGCTTTTGAACGAGGTCATCAGCATGATGAAAAAAGGAAATAACATCGCGCCAAGGAAAATCAGCAGGCTGGCATAAAAGCCCGCTTTGCGCAGGATCTTGCGGTTAGTTGCTGCCATTGATATTCACCCGTTTTCTGGCAAGAAGGATCACGATAAAGATCAGGGCAAACAGCACCATGGATATGGCGGCTGCTTTACCTAAATCGTTAAAGGCGAAGGCGGTTTTATAGAGATACACACCCAGAATATTGACCTTGTTGGTCAGCAGGTAGACGTCGGCAAACATGTAGAACATCCAGATCGCGCGCAGCGTGACCACCGTTGCCAGTACCGGCATGATGGCGGGCAGCGTGACGATGCGGAATTTCTGCCAGGCATTGGCGCCATCCATGCCTGCGGCTTCGTACAGGGATTTATCGACGGTCTGCAAAATCGCCAGAAACGAAATAAAGGCGTAGGGGAAATAACGCCAGATGGCGAACAACACCACCAGCACGAAGCTGCTGACCGGATTGTCGAACCACAGCGGGGCATCGCTGAACAGGTGCAGCATGTCAGCACCGATCACATTCACAATGCCGTAGCCGTTGTTGAACATGTATTTCCAGGCAAATACCAGCGAAATGGAAGGCGTGACATAGGACAAAATCACCAGCGAACGCGCCGTTTTGCGAAAGCGGAACTCACGGTTAAAAAACAACGCGACGCCCAGCCCCAGCCCGGTACTGCCCGCGACGACCAGTGCGGTGTACCAGAACGTCACCCACAAGGAGTGATAAAAGCCCGGATCGCTGAGAATGCTGATGTAGTTATCCAGCCCGACAAACCGGTTATCAAGACGCGGATTCAGCGGGATTTGCAGAAAGCTGATCTGGATATTCGACAACATCGGATACGCCACCAGCAGCCCCAGCAAAAAGATGCTGGGGGCGAGCAGAAGCAGCGCAAAACGACCGTCAGAATGGTTAAATTTACGTGATTTCATGATCTTCCCTGACAATTCAGGCTCCTCCGTTTAGCGTTTTTGCATCAGTGCTTCGATACGCTTTTGCCCTTCCGCCAGTGACTGCTGCGGATCCTTCTTCCCGACGGTCACGCCATTGAGCATTTCGCTGAGCACGGCAGAGCCTGTGATATCGCCCATTGCTGCGAAGTTTTTCTCCCCGACGGAACCGAACACCTGCACGTTGGCAAACTCGTTCACCAGCATTTGCGGCAGCGTGCCAAATGCCTTGATCACCGGATTGTTTTGCCAGGTGGCATTACCGGTCACGCCTTGGGTCACCGGCAATGCGGCACCCGGTGACATCAGCACCCAGGCTGTCGCGTTATCCGGTTTTTCGAGGAAGCTCACCCACCGTTCGGCGGCCTCACGTTCAGGCGTATCCAGCCCGTTGGAGATGGTCAGTGAGGTGATGGTGCCGTAAACGGCTTTGGATTTTTCAGTCGGCACGGCAAAACCAAGGTCACCGGCTTTGCCTTCGCTGTACACCGCAGGAAGAATATAAGTGGAGTAAATCGCCATCGGCACCGTGCCGTTCATAAAGGCGTCTTTGATTTCCATGACGTCATTGGAACCAGGCATCGAGAAGGTGGCGAGCTGACGGTAATAATCCAGCGCCTGCTGCATTTCCGGCGTGTTAACCGTGATTTGCCCCTGAGCATTCAATACGTTGGCATCGTTGGAAAGCGCAAACTGCGAGAAAGCCTGTTCGGTCAAAACACTTTCGGCGGTCGGTAACGCAATGCCATATTTTTTCCGCGCGGGCTGATTAAATGCCGTGGCAATGCGGGTGACATCCTGCCAGTTTTGCGGCGCAGAGAATCCGGCGTCAGCCAGTTGTGATTTGTTGTACCAGATCCCCTGTATCCAGCCATGGATCGGTACGCCGGTGTAATTCTCGCCTTCTTCCGTGCGCACGATGCGCAATACGCCGGGATAAAACTGATCAGCACCTATGCCGTCGATCACCTGCCTGATGGCATCGCGGTCGATCAGCTGTTCCTGATCCATCACTTTGGCGTAATCGTGACTGACTTCAATCACGGCTGGCAGTGCGCCGGTACGGGCCAGCGTAATCACTTTGGTGTTGTAGGCATCTTCTTCCACCGGCACCGGTTTAATGGTGATCTGCGGATTTTCCTGTTCAAATTTCGCAATCAGCTGATTAATGACCACCTGACGTTCCTGCTCGACCGAAGAATGCATAAACTCAATGGTGACCTGTCTCTCTTTGGCGTCCTCACAGGCCGATAAACATAATGCGGATAATAATAACGGGGTTATAAGGATATATTTTCTTTTCATTTTTATATTCATGAACATCTCCTTTGCTAATTTATAGCCAGCCGAAATCACTGGCCTGTGAAATATCACACCCTTTAAATATAAAAAAAATAACGGAACATCTTAATTAATGGCGTAACCAGATATACTGATAAGGCTTTAATGTTATTTCCCCGTCACATTTCAGTGAATGATTATAAGGTAAGACCTGATAATCCCCCGAAGGGAGCGTTACCTGAATATTGTTAGCGGAAAGGTTAAACAGACACACTATTTCCTGGTTTCCCTGCCCCCGGATAAAGGCAAACACACTTTCATGACATTCTATGACCCGCATCGGCGCGGAAGGATGAAATGCCGCCTGTTCAGTTCGGCAGATAATTAATTTCTTCAGTTCACCAAATACCCGCGCACGTAATGAATCAGGTTCAGATAATATCTGTCCAATTTCCGTGACATCATATTTCTGCCGGTTAATTGCCCGGTTATGCCCGGCGTTCTCAACCCCCTGAATATCGTTACGCGAACCCAGAATACTTTGGATATACACCGCAGGAACACCGGGGAATGCCAGCAAAATAGCGTGCGCCAGCATGAAGCGTTGCAGACGGATATCGTCGTCGTCCGACTGCCGGTTCAGCGCATCCATATAGGTGACGTTGACTTCATACGGGCTGGTGCTGCCATCCGGATTATTTTTATACGACACCCTCGCGCCTTCCTGTTGCAGCGCATCCACCAGCCTGAGGATCTCTGATTCCGGCAGTAATCCGCGCAACGGGTTCAGGCCAATGCCATCATGCGAAGCAAGAAAATTAAAGAAGGTGGTGGCGGGTGTGCAGGCATCCAGACCGGCGGCCCAGCGTTTCAGCGTTTCCCCGTTTTCACTGTGAATGGCATGCAGAACCAGCGGCGGCAGCGGGAACTGATAGACCATCTGCGCCTCATCAAACCCGTTACCAAAGTAACTGATGTTGTCCTGATGCGGCACATTGGTTTCGGTAATAATCACAGTACCGGGTGAAACATACTCCACCACGGCGCGGAATAGCTTCACCAGTAAATGTGTTTTGGGCAGATGAATACAGGAGGTGCCGGGTTCCTTCCACATGTAGCCCACAGCATCAAGACGCACATATTCAGCGCCTTCCGACAGGTATTTCAGTAACACGTCCAGCATGTCACGCAGTACGTCAGGATGCGCAAAATTCAGGTCGATCTGATCCGCGCTGAAGGTGGTCCAGACATGACGGGTTTCGCCATTTTCACAGAGGAAAGGCGTTAACAGCGGCGATCTGCGGGGACGGGTCACGGCAGATAAATCACTATTTTCGTTCAGGCTAATAAAATAGTTTTCATATTTCGAATTGCCCGCCAGATATTGTTTAAACCATTCACTGCTCGCGGAAATATGATTACAGACATAATCAAACATCAGTCGTGAAGACTGGCCAAGCTTACGGATATCTTTCCAGTCCCCCGCCAGTGGATTGACCTGCTGATAATCAATCACCGAGAAACCATCATCCGACGAATAAGGATAAAAAGGCAGAAGGTGAACAATATTAAAAACATCCGCCAGATGCTGCTGATAAAAACTATCAAATACTGAAAGTGTTTTTTCTGCTTTGTTCGTGAACTGATCTGCATAGGTGATCAATACCACATCTTTTTCATCCCATCCCTGTTTGGCCGTATAGGTAATCTGATTTCTGGCAACCTCAATGCGTGTAATCAGATCATCTAAGAATACCGCTGACAATTTCCCTGCATATATCTGTTTCAGTAATCCCTGAATAGCGTCCATGATTTTCCTTTTTCCCTTTCCCTTTTTGTGGGACCGCTCCCACGGAATCGGAAATTACTCCTGCGTCCGGAGGTTGTCAACGAGGCAAACAGGCGGAAGGAATCAATAGAGGGGGAAACGCGGAATTATTATTGCAATCTGTGAGCAGATTCAAAATAAGCGGGGTACGCGAATGAAGGACAAAAAAGCAGGGACTATCCCTGCTCATCCATCTTCTGCACTAGCTTCTTCTCGACCTCAAACGGATCGATGCCACGCAATTGCAGGCGGCGGAAGCGAATGATATTAAAACCGTTCATGACCAGAAAACTGCCTTCGATAAGTGAACCGCCAATCGAGCCAAGCCAGATGTTGTGTGCCACCCAGCAGCAGGTTGAGCACCACATAATGCACCGGGTTGTCAGCCCGCTGGTGCGGAACAGCGCCCAGGTACTGACAACTGTCGCGCCGACCGGTAAGAGTTCCATCCAGTGATGGGCGCGGCTTAGCCCCAGCACCAGGGTCAGGACGATGAAAATTACCATAATCAACTGGTTACGGGTACGCAGGGAAATCAGTGTGCGCAGAGAATTCAGTAAGGCGCTCATGCCAGCGGGCGCGGCACCCATCATCAGGAAATGCACGCCGATAATGGCGCTGTAGGCAGAAAGCTGTTGTTTGAAACGGCGGTCGCTGCGGTTGAAAAACATCGTGATGCCGACCATGAAGGCCACAACACCAACTGACTGGGCAAACCAGTAATACGTCATTTGTCAGGAGTCTCATACGTGGGGGTCTTGCGCTGCAAAAGCAAACGGCGTTCCATAACTGAAACGCCGTTTCATCCTAACGATAAACCTGACCGGTTACAATGTGACACCGCTTTTAAAAATGGCTAATTCGCGGAAATCATTGAGTTCGTTTTTGGCTTTGCGGCCATCGGCGATCGCCACGATCAGATCCACAAATTCACCCAGCAACTGATCCATACTGACATCGTGGATCAGGCGTCCGGCATCGAAATCGATCCAGTGCGGTTTTTTCGTGGCCAGTTCACTGTTGGTTGCCAGTTTCACCGTCGGCACAAAACCGCCGTAAGGCGTGCCGCGTCCGGTACTGAACAGCACCATATGACAGCCCGCACCTGCCAGCGCACTGGTGGCGACGGCGTCGTTACCCGGCGCACTCAGCAGGTTCAGCCCCGGCGTAGTCAGGCGTTCGCCGTATTTCAGCACGTCCATTACCGGGCTTTGGCCGGCTTTTTGTGTACAGCCCAGCGATTTTTCTTCCAGCGTAGTGATGCCACCGGCTTTGTTACCCGGAGACGGGTTCTCGTAAATCGGCTGATTATGTTCGATGAAGTACTGTTTGAAATCATTCACCATGTGAACGGTTTTTTCAAACGTACTTTCATCGCGACAACGGCTCATCAGAATACGTTCTGCGCCAAACATTTCAGGCACTTCGGTCAGCACGGAAGTGCCGCCGTTGGCGATCACGTAGTCGGAGAAACGCCCCAGCAGCGGGTTAGCGGTGATACCCGACAAACCATCAGAGCCACCACATTCCAGACCGAATTTCAGTTCGCTGAGTTTACCGGCAACGCGTTTATCGTCACGCATTACGGCATACAGTTCGCGCAGGCGTTCCAGACCGGCTTCCACTTCGTCGTCGAACTTTTGCAGCGTCATGAAACGCACGCGCTCTTCGTCCACTTCGCCCAGCGTTTCACGGAACACGTCCACCTGATTGTTTTCACAACCAAGGCCGATCACCAGCACCGCACCCGCATTCGGATGGCGTACCATATTTTGCAGCATAGTACGGGTGTTCACATGGTCGTCACCCAGTTGCGAACAACCGAACGGATGCGTGAACAGGTAAACGCCGTCGGTACCCTCCGCGTCATTGGTTTCTTTCAGGAAACGTGTCTGGATCTGGCGGGCTATCCCGTTGACGCAACCAACGGTCGGGATCAACCACAGCTCGTTACGGATCCCCACCTGACCATTTTTACGACGGAAGATCTGCACATCGCGATCCGCCATCTGTTCCGGCAGGCTGGCGAAATCCGGCTGATACTGGTATTCGTCCAGATCACTCAGGTTAGTTTTGCCGTTTTGCGAATGAATATGCACACCCGGCTCAATCGCCGTCAGCGCATGCCCGATCGGCAGACCGTATTTAACAATGTTCTCCCCCGCCGCAATCTGGCGAAGGGCAAACTTGTGGCCACGGGCAACCGGCTGAGCCAACACGACGGTGTGACCGCCTGCTTCGACCTGCTCGCCCGCGTCGATATCGCGCAACGCGACGGCGACGTTATCAGCGGTATGAATTTGAATGATACTTTGCATAGTTGCTCTCTTAGCTGTAAGCCGCCAACGCGTCACGCATGCCAAGGTCTTCAATCGACTGCAATTGTTCGGTCACTTTTGCAGTCAGACCCGGCACGGTATTCAGGTCACGTCCCCAGTGTTCTTCATCTGCCAGCACGGTTTCGACCAGCCCGGCCAACGGCAGGCTGCCATTACGCACGTTACCCCACAGTTCGGAGAAACGGCTCAACCAGTGTGCATCGTCCTGCAGCGGATAAATTTCACCGTTACGTTCACCACGGTAAAACGCCAGCAAGGCTGCCAGTGCAAAGGTCAGGCGCGGAGGCAGAAGCTGATTCTTTTCCTGGCTCGCCAGCAGTTGCGGCAGAATGCGGGTGCGGTATTTGGTCATGCCGTTCAGGGCAATCGACAGCAGCTGATGCTGAATGAACGGGTTGCGGAAACGGCTGAGTACCGCCTGGGCAAAGGACGTCAGTTCATCCTGTGGCAAATCCAGCACCGGCGAGATTTCCTCAGCGATCGCCAGTTCGACAAAGCGGCTGATTTGCGCATCATTCATGGATTCGCCAACGGTGTTCAGCCCTGACAGGAAGGCCACCGGCACCAGCGCGGTGTGTGCGCCGTTAAGGATCGCCACTTTGCGTTCTTTATACGGTTTGATGTCGTCAACCAGACGGATATTCAGCGGCAGCTTGTCCAGACGCAGTTCCTGCGCGAGACTTTTTGGCCCCTGAATGACGAATAAATAGAAGTGTTCGGCACTGTCGAAGAAGCTGTCCTGATAACCCAGTTCTTCCTGCAGGCTGTCGACTTCACTGCGCGGATAACCGGTAACGATGCGGTCAACCAGCGTTGAGCAGAAGGTGTTGCTGTTTTTCAGCCACTGGGTGAATGCCGCTGGCAATGCCCAAAGTTGTGCGTAACGCAGCACCAGTTCCTGCAACGCTTCACCGTTGTAGTCGATCAGTTCGCATGGCAGCAGAACCCAGCCTTTATCGGCCGCGCCGGAGAAATGGTTGAAACGCTCGAACAGCAACCGGGTCAGTTTAGCCGGGAAGCTGGCCGGAGGCGTATCGTCCGGACGGTCGCTTTCAACATAGCTGATACCGGCTTCGGTCGTGTTAGAAAACACGAAGCGGATATTCGGGTCACGGGCCAGCGCCAGGTATTCATCAAACTGGTGATAGATATTAATTTCGCGGTTAACGGAGCGGATGATCCGGGTATCACGCACCGTTTCCCCCTGCTCGTTCAGACCGCTGATGATGGTGGTGTACAGACCATCCTGCGTGCTGAGTGAAGGCGGAAAGTCAGTGTCAATCGGACGAACAACCACGATCCCGGCATCCAGATCGGTATGTTCATTCAGCAGGTCGATTTGCCAGTCGACAAACGCCCGCAGGAAATTACCTTCACCGAATTGAATAATTTTGTCCGGATGTTGACGGCCAGGGAAGTCACGGCGATTTAACCTTTGCATCTCACATTCACCTTAATTTGCTCAGACTCCGGTCTTTGAGGGCGGGAAAATTGCCCTATGGCCGTCGTTATCTGTTGGGATAGTTGTTTGTTATTTCAATGTTTATTTCAGGAGCGCAGGAACCTGCGCTCGTCGTGCTACTCAGTTCAAGCCGATCAGTTCAGTTCAATCTGGAAATACTGTTTCGCGTTATCGAAGCAGATGTTTTTCACCATGCTGCCCAGCAGTTCGATGTCTGCCGGTGCTTCGCCCTCTTCCACCCAGCGACCAATCATCTGGCACAGAATGCGACGGAAATATTCATGACGCGTATAGGACAGGAAACTGCGGCTGTCAGTCAGCATGCCGACGAAACGGCTGAGTAAGCCGAGGTTGGCGAGCTGTGTCATCTGACGTTGCATGCCGTCTTTCTGGTCGTTAAACCACCAGCCGGAACCGAACTGCATTTTGCCCGGCATCCCTTCACCCTGGAAGTTACCGACCATGGTACCGATCACTTCGTTATCACGCGGGTTCAGGCAGTACAGAATGGTTTTTGGCAGGCCACCGGCCAGACCTTGCGCGCCCAGCAATTTGGACAGCGGCTCGGCCAGTGGCTGGTCGTTAATGGAGTCGAAACCAACGTCTGCGCCAATCAGCTGGAACATACGGGTGTTGTTATTACGCAGCGCGCCAATGTGATACTGCTGTACCCATTCACGACGTTGATATTCAGAAGCCAGATACAGCAGAACGCCGGTTTTGAACTGAGCAATTTCTTGCGCAGTTGGCGTTTCACCGCTCAGACGACGGGACAGAATGCCGTCCAGCGTCGCATCATCCGCTTCGCCGTAAACCACTACATCCAGCGCGTGGTCTGACACTTTGCAGCCGTGCGCCGCAAAGTGATCCATACGTTTTTTCAGGGCATCACGCAGATCGCTGAAACGGGTAATGGAGACATCCGCCGCGGCTTCGAGTTTCTTCATGTAATCGACGAAGGTTGCCGCTTCAATGTTGAAGGCTTTGTCCGGGCGCCAGCTTGGCAGCACTTTGACATCAAAGCCGGAGTCTTGTGCCACCGCTTTATGATGTTCCAGAGAATCGATCGGGTCATCGGTGGTGCCGACCATTTTGACGTTCATCTGTTTCATGATGCCGCGGGCAGAGAATGCATCCTGCGCCAGCAATTCATTACCGCGCTCCCAGATTTCGCCAGCGGTAGACGGGGAAAGCAGTTTACCGGTGATGCCAAACGGACGGCGCAGCTCAAGGTGCGTCCAGTGGTACAGCGGGTTACCGATCGTGTGGGGAACCGTTGCAGCCCAGGCGTCAAATTTTTCGCGGTCGCTGGCATCGCCGGTACACATCCGCTCAGGGACACCGTTGGTACGCATCGCGCGCCATTTGTAGTGATCGCCTTTCAGCCAAATGTCATACAGGTTTTTGAATTTATAGTCCTGCGCAATCAGCTCAGGTGGCAAATGGCAGTGGTAGTCAAAAATTGGCTCATCTTTCGCGTAGTCGTGATACAGGCGACGTGCGAATTCTGTGTCGAGAAGGAAGTCTTCCGTTAAAAACTGCGCCATCTTAGGTTCCTCATCATGAATTCTGTAGAGTTGTCACTCAATGGTGCGAAGTTATCACACCAATTTAAGCTATCGTCCAGTACTTTTTAATGCACCAAAGCCATTAAAATGACTGATTTCATTCCAAAAAAACAAACTAATTCTCTGTAAAATAATGACTTTAGCGTCATCAGCTGCTGGTGCTTATTATCCTCACAATTAGAGTGTCATTTTGTGATGTCACTCAAACTTTAAATCTGTATGACAAGTTATTTCGTACCAAATGTGACAAAACCTAAAAAGTGCGCGCCGGCTTGCGGACATTCAACCGGGCTTCGGCCTCATTATCCTCTTCCCACGCCAGCAGGGCTTATGTAATCCATTTGCCCTTCAGGCGGCCTGCATCGGTCAATTTTTACCAGATAACAGTGTTCATTAACTGTTCACGATAAATGTGATCATTTCGTGAAGTTGTCACACCAATTACGTTTCATTTTTCAGGCTGTCATTGTTAAGCATTGACAGAAAAGTGTGAACCGGATCAATCAAAATACAGTTTTCATTGTAAAATCAAGTAAATAACCGTGAAGTTAAAAAAGTTAAGTAACCACACAATATAAATGTGGTTTTGTGATGTCATTCAAATTTTAAATCTGTATGACAAGTTATCTTTGCATCGCCCGGACAAGAGCGTCAGAGATTACCTGCCACGTCCTTTCGCTGTTGTCCGGGCAAAACACTTCCCGGGTGCAGTCAGCCCCATGGCGAAGCAGTAATTCTGGTGTTCAGGACGTTCATCGGACCCTTACGCACAGATAACAATAACGCAGTGCGTAATAACACGGGCAGCTCCCAGTGAAATCATCTGGCGGCAACGTTCCCGAAAACACTTTAAGGAAAGCCAGAACCCCCACGCTTGTTCAGGTGGTGCGAAATACGCCCTGACAGCCTGATGTTGTCATCGCCGGATTATTTACTGGGAGAGAGTTAAATGGGTAAGATTAAAGGGTTACGCTGGTACATGATCGCACTCGTCACCTGCGGCACTGTATTAGGTTATTTGACACGTAACGCCATTGCGGCTGCAGCGCCAACGCTGATGAGCCAGTTAAACATCACCACACAGCAATATTCCTATATTATCGCCGCCTATTCCGCCTGCTACACCCTGATGCAGCCGGTCGCCGGTTACGTTCTCGACGTCATGGGCACCAAAGTCGGTTACGCGATGTTCGCTATTATGTGGGCCATCTTCTGTATGGCGACGGCGCTGGCAAGTAGCTGGGGTGGCCTGGCCATCGCCCGCGGTGCAGTCGGTATGGCAGAAGCGGCCATGATCCCTGCCGGCCTCAAAGCCAGCAGCGAATGGTTCCCGGCAAAAGAACGTTCTATTGCCGTCGGTTACTTCAACGTGGGTTCATCTATTGGCGGCATGATTGCGCCGCCGCTGGTCGTCTGGTGCATCGTGATGCATAGCTGGCAACTGGCCTTCATCATTACCGGCGTACTGAGCCTGATCTGGGCACTGAGCTGGCTGGTGTTCTATAAGCACCCTAAAGATCAGAAGAAACTCAGCGCAGAAGAACGCACCTACATTCTGGAAGGTCAGGAAGCACAGCATCAGACCAACAACGGCAAGAAAATGTCTGCCTGGCAGATCCTGCGTAACCGTCAGTTCTGGGGCATCGCGCTGCCACGTTTCCTGGCTGAACCCGCCTGGGGAACATTCAACGCCTGGATCCCGCTGTTCATGTTCAAAGTGTATGGTTTCAATCTGAAAGAAATCGCGATGTTTGCCTGGATGCCGATGCTGTTTGCCGACCTCGGCTGTATCCTGGGCGGCTATCTGCCACCGTTATTCCAGAAGTACTTCAAAGTTAATCTGATCGTTTCCCGTAAAATGGTTGTCACCATGGGGGCGGTTCTGATGATTGGCCCTGGCATGATCGGTTTGTTCACCAGCCCTTACGCCGCTATTGCTTTGTTATGTGTCGGTGGTTTTGCTCACCAGTCACTGTCCGGAGCGCTGATCACTCTGTCATCTGATGTGTTCGGTCGTAACGAAGTGGCTACCGCCAACGGTCTGACCGGTATGGCGGCCTGGATGGCAAGTACCATGTTTGCACTGGTGGTCGGGGCGCTGGCCGATACCATCGGTTTCAGCCCGCTGTTCGCCGCCCTTGCCGTGTTCGATCTGCTCGGCGCCATCATTATCTGGACAGTCCTGCAGAACCGTTCTGCAGTAGAACCTGTCCCGGCTCCGCTGAAAACCGCAAAAGCCTAAACGTCTGTTCGTCAGCCCGGTAACTCTCTTTACCGGGCTTTGCATTTTTCTGACATTTCTCCCATGCCTTTCTGTCCGATGCACGGTGCATCAAACTTTCGTAAAACGTATACTGGCACTTGTATAATAAGTTCACAGGTCTGTCCGACACTCATTTCTTACAGGTTTCACTACTTTAAAGAGCACTCATATGGAATCCACAGACACCAGACGCCTATATCAACAACTGGCTGCCACGCTCAAGGAACGCATCGAAACAGGCTTGTATCCGGTTGGCGAAAAGCTGCCCGCTGAACGTCTGATTTCAGATGAAATGGATGTCAGTCGCACGGTCGTGCGTGAAGCGATTATCATGCTGGAAGTTGAAGGTTATGTGGAAGTCCGTAAAGGGTCGGGAATTCATGTGATGTCAAATCAGCAGCGCCACCTTGTTGTGCCCGATTGTGGCAGCGAGTTTGGCACTGCCGGTCCGTTTGAGCTGTTACAGGCACGTCAGCTGATTGAAAGTAACATCGCTGAATTCGCCGCCACACAAGTCACCAAGCAGGACATCATGCGTCTGATGGAAATTCAGGAGCATGCCCGCCAGGAAGACCGCTTCCGCGATTCAGAATGGGATTTAAAATTCCATGTGCAGGTCGCACAGGCCACGCAAAACAGTGCGCTGGCGACCATCGTTGAGAAGATGTGGAGCCAGCGCTTGCATAACCCTTACTGGCGCAAACTGCATGAGCACATTGATGAGAAGTCCATTGAGAGCTGGTGTGAAGAACACGATCTGATTTTAAAAGCGCTGATCCGCCGTGATCCCCACGCCGCCAAACTGGCAATGTGGCAGCATCTGGAAAACACCAAACAAATGCTTTTCCGCGCGACCAGCGATGATTTCGAGTTTAACGTAGACCGTTATCTTTATTCAGAAAACCCGGTAGTTCATCTCGACCCGCCGGTACTCAATTCTAAATAAATTCCCCTTAAGGCAGGTTTATTCTCCCAACCTGCCTTTTTCGTGCCTCTGCTTTGCCCCCGCCAATCCTGTCAGGCACTGTCGAGTAGTGTCAGCCAATGTAAAACCCTTTTCCATAACGTGCTTCAGACTTAAATGATCAGTCTCAACGCGCTATATTTACCTGTCTGAGTTATTGTTATTTTGTTACAGTTAGACCACTTTTTTTACCCGTCCATGCCGAGTGAAACAGGCCCGGAGACGCGTAAATCCCCGAAAAACTCATGACCAGAAAGCCCGCCAGGGAAGAGGCGACCTTATCAGCAAAACAGGCAGCGTCGAGACAAATTCTCCGCTGATGTCTTTCGCTGACCCACTGAAAATGATGGAGTTTTACAACACCGATGGAAATTATCAGTTCGCTTATCGATGCCCTCTGGCAACAAGATTATAAAACCCTGGCTAATCCCCAATTAGTCTGGGCGTTGTATCTGATTTTATTCATGATTATTTTTCTGGAAAACGGTTTGTTGCCTGCGGCTTTTTTGCCGGGCGACAGCCTGCTGATCCTTGTTGGCGTTTTGATCGCCAAAGATGCCATGAATTTCCCTTTAACCATTTTCCTGCTGACCACCGCAGCCAGCCTCGGTTGCTGGCTGAGTTACGCCCAGGGAAAATGGCTGGGCAACACCCGGATAGTACAAAGCTGGCTGGCGCATTTACCCGTGCATTATCATGAACGTGCACACGCGCTTTTCCATAAGCACGGTCTTTCCGCCTTGTTAGTCGGTCGTTTTCTGGCCTTTGTCCGCACCCTGCTGCCAACAATTGCCGGACTTTCGGGCCTGAACAATAGCCGTTTCCAGTTTTTCAACTGGGTGAGCGGATTGTTGTGGATCCTGATCCTGACGTCGCTGGGGTATTTTCTCGGTAAAACCCCGCTGTTCCTGAAATATGAAGATCAGGTGATGAACTGCCTGATGCTGCTCCCTGTTTTGCTGCTGGTCGGCGGCCTGATCGGTTCGATTGTCGTGCTGTGGCGCAAAAAACACGCTGACCGTCAAAATAAAGGCAAGAACGCATAATGAACCGAAGATTACTCAAACGTTCATTTATCTGGCCTCTGCTGCTCATGCTGCTGGCGGCGGCGACTATGATCGGGCTGGCGGTATCCCGTCTTCCGGCACCGACCAGTGCGCTGCAAATCCGTCCTGCCAGAGCGGGCGTCGCGTTACCCGATGGTTTTTATGTCTATCAGGGGCTGAGCCAGCGCGGTATTCACATCAAAAGCATTACGCCGCTCAATGATGCTTTGGTGGTACAACTCGACACCGCCTCACAACGCAAACTGGCGGAGACCGTATTGCAGGACATTTTGCCTGCCGGATTCGTTATCCAGTACTACGAACCTCAACATGCCACGACCTGGGGGTCGAAACTGGATCGTGAGCGTCTTAAGTTCGGATAAGACCATGCGCAGGATTTGTCTCATATCACCACATATTCAGCGGTAATATAATTTAGACGCTAGCATTCATAAAACTCATCAACAAATGGAATTAAGTGCACATTCGCTTAAACGTCAAAAGGAAAACCGATGATGAAAATCACTTTATCTGCCCTCACTCTTGTTCCTGCATTGCTGTTTACCACTGCCACTTTTGCCGCACCTCAGCCGGAAAGTTGCGTGACTAAGCAACAGGAAATCCAGAAACAAATCGACGAAGCGCGGGCGCATAAAAACCAGAACCGCGTTGACGGTCTGGAGAAAGCGTTACGTGAAAATAAAGCGCACTGTACCGATGCAGGTCTGAAAGCAGAAAATCAGAAACGTGTTGAAGAGAAACGTGAAAAAGTTGCCGAACGTGAGCAAGAGTTGAAAGAGGTTCAGGCTAAAGGCGACCACGAAAAAATCATCAAGAAACAGCAAAAACTGGAAGAAGCGAAGTCTGAACTGAAAGAGGCTGAAGGCCATTAATCGCTTTTCAGACTGACAGATTTTGCCTCACGCCATAGCGGGTTTACAGCGATCTTGCCTTTTGAAACAGACAATTCGCATTTGCGATAACCCGAATATCCGCTATGTTAAAAGTTCGAATCAGTTAACGTATGGAGTGACTTACACATGGCTAGTAATACATCAGAACAACTGCGCGCTGAACTCAAGTCATTGGCAGATACTCTGGAAGAAGTTCTCCAGACCTCTACCGATAAGCCGAAAGCTGAACTCGATAAACTGCGTGGTAAAGCAGAATCCCTGCTCAAAGATACCCGCGAGCGTCTGAGTGATACAGGTGACAAGATTGCCTATCAGACCAAAGAAATCGCCGGTAAAGCTGACGATTACGTGCATGAAAAACCCTGGACGGGCGTCGGTATTGGTGCCGCGGTCGGTGTTGTGATTGGCGTTCTGTTAGCCCGCCGCTGATTATGGCTGAATCGATCAAACCTTCGCCACAAGGGCCGGGTAAGGGCCTGTTTGACATCGTTTCCCGCATTGCCACCGTGGTGGTGAGCATTGTGGAAACGCGTGTCCGGCTGGCTGTGGTTGAGCTGGAAGAGGAAAAGGCCAATATTTTCCAATTACTGCTTATGGCCGGTATTACCCTGATCTTTACTGCCTTTGGTCTTATGAGTTTGCTGGTTGTTTTATTCTGGGCCATTGACCCGGCCTATCGTCTTACGGCGATAGCAACGACGACCGGCGTGTTGCTGCTTCTGGCAGTGATCCTTGGCGCGATGACACTGGCGAAAGCCAAACGATCAACACTGCTTAGCCTCACCCGAAAGCAACTGGACGTCGATCGCGCCCTGCTGGAAAAGGATGACGAGCTATGAGCATTCCGAACCGTGCTATCGAAAAAGTAAGGTTGCTGCGCAAAATTGAGCGTCAGCGTGGCGAGCTTTCTCAGGCCGGTTCTGACTGGCTGGATGCCACCGCGAAAGTGGATCACTACTGGATAAAACTGGTGGATATGCGTAAATATCTGGTCGTAGGCTCAAGCCTGCTGGCTGTTTACGGTATCCGTCATCCCAGTGCAGTAGTTCGCTGGTCCCGGCGCGCTTTCGGTATCTGGGGAACGGTACGTCTGTTTCGCAAGACCATCGGCAACAAATAGCGTGATACCCATCCTGCAAAAAGGGCTGATTGAAAAACAATCAGCCCTTTTCTTTTTGAATAACAATACAGTGGCTGTTCAATTTATTTGAACCATTCAGACAGATTTACTTGCTAACATAACTTATTCATCCGACTTATTATCTCGTCATCAACTGATGCGGTAACGGCAGGAAATATTTTCCGACCGGACCGGTAACACTTTTAGCTCAATTTGGGCGCACCACTTTCGGAGTCGAAGATGAACAAGTTACACGACACAGCTTTACTGGTTGCACGTATTCTGATGCCTATTCTGTTTATTGTTGCAGGTTGGGGCAAAATTAACGGTTACACCGCGACTGCGGGTTACATGGCTTCCATGGGCGTGCCAAGCTTCTTCCTGCCACTGACTATCTTGTTAGAGTTTGGCGGCGGTCTGGCAATCTTGTTCGGCTTCTTTACCCGTACCACCGCGCTGATCACCGCCATCTTCACTATCCTGACGGCGCTGATCTTCCACACTGATTTTGCACAGGGCGTGAACCAGATGATGTTCATGAAAAACCTGTCTATCGCGGGTGGATTCTTCGTCCTGTTTGCTTCCGGCCCTGGCGCATTCAGCATCGACCGCCTGATCAAGAAAAACTGGTAATTGCCCCGGCACCAGGGAGCAGCAACCACGCTATAATTAAATAAGACAATAAGTCAGACCTGCAGGGCGATGTGATTTATCACCTCGCCCTTTTTTATTACTTATCTGTAAATCTCCCCTAAATCATTCGGGTTGCATCACGGCGGCTCGAAGGATGAGGGGGAAGGAGGAAAAATGGGACAACTAGTGAATGGCGTTTGGCAGGACACCTGGTACGACACCAAGTCGACCGGCGGTCATTTCAAACGTTCAGCAGCGCAGTTTCGTAACTGGATAACGCCTGATGGGACGCCGGGCGAACACGGCGTTGGCGGCTTTACCGCAGAACGCGACCGTTATCATCTGTATGTTTCGCTGGCCTGCCCGTGGGCGCACCGCACCTTACTGATGCGTACGCTGAAAGGGCTGGAAGGCATTATCCCGGTGTCTGTCGTGCACCCGCTGATGCTGGAACACGGCTGGACGTTCGGCACCGATTTCCCGGCCGCGACCGGTGATGATTTGTATCATCTGAATTACGCCTATGAAATCTATCTGCGCGCGCAGAACGATTACACCGGCCGCGTCACCGTGCCAATCCTGTGGGATAAAAAGCAGCAGACCATCGTCAGCAATGAATCCGCCGATATCATCCGCATGTTCAACAGCGCGTTTGATGCCGTGGGTGCCAAAGCCGGGGATTATTATCCCGAGGCGTTGCGCTCAGAGATTGATGAGATTAATGAGTGGGTGTATCCGCAAATCAATAATGGGGTGTATAAGGCGGGTTTTGCGACATCTCAGGAAGCCTACGATGAAGCGGTTGACGGTGTTTTTGCGGCACTGGAACGTGCCGAGGAATTACTGGGCAAACATCGCTATCTGACCGGCAATCAGCTGACCGAGGCGGATCTGCGTTTGTGGACCACGCTGATGCGTTTTGATCCCGTCTACGTCACACACTTTAAATGCGATCGCTACCGCATCAGCGACTACCCGAATCTGTACGGTTTCCTGCGCGATATCTACCAGATGCCGGGGATCCGCGACACGGTGAATTTCGCGCACATCCGTAATCACTATTTCCGCAGCCACGCGACCATCAATCCTTACGGGATTATTTCCACCGGACCGGCGCAGGATTTAGACTCTGAGCACGGCCGCGATAGCCGTTTTTGATTTCGTTCGGCTCCTTCCCCTTTCACACGGGGAAGGACACATTACTTCACGTCCCGCGTAGCCAGCAGCTTAGGGATTTCACGCAGGAACCAGGCTTTTGCCTCGCCCATGCTGTCGCGGCGCCACGCCATAATAATGTCGATTTCACGGTTATATTCTGCGCTCACCACCCGCAATCGCCCTTCCTCGATATCTTTCTCGACCATCGGATAAGGCATCGTCGCCACGCCCAATCCCGCCAGCAAGGCTTTACGCTTCTCTTCGATGGTACTGACCGTCAGACGCTGCTGTTTATCCAGCAACTGAACGGTTAATACCGGACGCTCACGGGCGGTATCCGCCACGGCAATCCCGCGGTATTTAACCCGGCTAACGTCAGACAGCGGCTCCGCTTCAAGATGGATCGGGTGATCCGGCGCGGCCACGTATATGCTGGCCAGCTTATACAGCTTGCGGCTGTTAATTTCGGTGGAAGATCGGAAGTGCATATCCGGCGCGATCACAATATCCGCCCGGCCTTGCTCGAGACGTTCCCACGCACCGGCCAGCACTTCGGTTAACAGGGACACCTGCGTATTGGCTTTCAGCGCCAGCTTTTCAATCAGCGGGAACAACTGCGCAGCGGGCGATAACGCTTCACACACGATGGTGATGTGCGTTTCCCAACCGCGGGCCAGTGCTTCGGCATCCACTGTCAGTTTATCTGCGGCTTCCAGCAATACTCGTCCACGTTCGAGCAACATCCGGCCAACATTGGTGAATTTTGTCCGATGACCTGAACGGTCAAATAACACCACATCCAGCTCTTCTTCAAGTTTCTGCATGGTGTAGCTCAATGCCGACGGGACGCGGCCCAGCTCATCAGCGGCAGCGGCGAAACTCCCCCTGCGGTCAATCGCATCCATGACCCGTAATGCTTCCAGTGTGAGTGCGCGATCCTTAGCCATTCTCTTCTCTTTCAGGAAATTTGAATATAGCGACCAGATTAACTGGCTAACAATCACACGTCCAGACGCTTACCATTTATACATCGAAATTTTTAAGAGAGGCGACCGCCATGATTACCAGCAGAACGGCAAAAGAGTGCGGTACCGCTGACTTTGGCTGGCTCCAGGCACGGTATACATTTTCCTTCGGCCATTACTTTGATCCCAAGCTGATGGGCTACGCTTCCCTGCGCGTCCTGAATCAGGAAGTGCTGTCACCCGGCGCCAGTTTCCAGCCGCGCACGTATCCGCGCGTGGATGTGCTGAATCTGGTGTTGCAGGGTTCGGCGGAATACCGCGACAGCGAAGGCAACAGCATGCAGGTCAGCGCCGGTGAAGCTGCGTTGCTGTCGACGCAGGCGAATGTCAGTTACAGCGAACTGAACACCAGCACCACCCAGCCCCTGACGCGAATGCAACTGTGGCTGGATGCCTGTCCTGAACACGAGAATCCGTTAACGCAGAAAATGGTACTGCCGGAGGCGACGCATTTCCTGCTGGCCTCACCAGACGGGGAAAAGGGCAGCCTGCAACTGCGGCAAAACGTGTGGATCCATCAACTGACACTGGCGGCGGGTGAAGAAATAACATTGCCGGTTCGCGGACCACGCGCCTATTTGCAATCAATTCACGGGCAGATTGATGCGCAGGGTTCGGTCAGCCGCGAGCTACAAAAACTAGCCTGTGGCGATGGCGCGTTTATCCATCAGGAAAACAGCCTGACGGTTTCTGCCATTACACCGTTACGCGCACTATTAATTGATATGCCGGTATGAATTTTGAGGAATACGAAGAAAATAAAACGCCGCGCAGGGCAACCTGTCCGGCATTTTTTAAATGCTCGAATGACATTATTCCATAAAAAGAGTTACGGAAATACGTAATAAATGAGCTATCTGACAGCAGCCATTACCCGACAGGCTCACTCGAAAAAATGGATAGAGAAAAGGAATAAAAAACCTTCTATCCAATTGATAACACTGTACAAAAAACACCTTTTCCTCATGTGAAAGCCAACCCGGAATGATCACTAAA
Source organism: Rahnella sp. NRRL B-41462 (assembly GCF_003263525.1). NCBI lineage: Bacteria > Pseudomonadati > Pseudomonadota > Gammaproteobacteria > Enterobacterales > Yersiniaceae > Rahnella > Rahnella sp. NRRL B-41462. The sequence continues at coordinate 125,096 of NZ_JYDF01000022.1, forward strand.
ATTTATATTTAGAAGTCAGGCAATGACTATATATATAATATTCATCAAAATGATCTTATTATTAACACCCCCTAATAGTTCATATGAATAACATTTAATTCGTTTGATCCGATTTATTATCTATACGCATTCTTTTTTTTGCTCTATGATTTCCGGCGCTGGTTAATGGGATTGATTTTTTATAAAGGGAATGGCCATGAACTACTGCCTTTAAAACGTTAGTAACAACATTAAGACGTTAGTCTATATATTTCTTATTTATAAGAATCTTGCTCTATTCCAGCGGGATCGTATTACTACGTGATTTATAAAATTTATTTCAAGCCTAAGGATTAAGGTATGAAAAATGCAATTACTGCATTAAAGCGTAAAGCAAATCAGTATCAGGAAATTAAAAAACAGCGTGGTGTTACCTTACTGGAAATCATCATCGTTCTGGGCATTATCGGTATTATTGCAGCGGGTGTAGTTGTGTTGGCAAACCGTGCCTTCACAGCACAGGACATCAGTGAATTAGCCGATAATACTAACTCAGTCCGTGTGGGGACAACAGAAGCTTATAAAGACAGCGCTGAATATCCGGCTACTGCGTCTGCAGCGTCACTGACTAAATCGGATATCGGTAGTGCAACCGATACAACAGGCTCAATCATTTCGACTCTGGTTAAAATGGGTAAAATTTCCGTTGGAGAAGCTTTCAATGGTATATCAAACGACCCGTTCGAATTGGGTGGTGTTAAGTACGCGACTGCTGATACGAAGATGAAAGGTTTCTACCTTGTTATTAATGGTCTTGATACAGAAGATTGTCGTAATATTGCATCTCAAATTGGCGGGCAATGGGACTATGTTGCTTCCGCGAAAGTTGCTGCAGGTGGAGATTTAGCATCGGCGCCAACGTCATTATCAGGCACAGCTACAGCGCCGATTCTTAAGACGCTGACTGAAGACAAATTAACTCCAGAAACCATTGTTGGCACTGGTTTTTGTGATAGCTCCGTCGGTTCAGACAACGCGCTGGTGTTAGGCAGTAAATAAGTAAAGCGTTAAAACTATCCTTTATTAAAACAGGAGCCTGCCGCGATTATTGTTGCAGGCTCATTTTCGATGACGTTGAAATGATGAGAATGTGTATGCCAGGGGTAAGAAACAGTAAAGGGTTTACCTTATTGGAAATGATTATCGTCATGGGCATTATGGGTGTCGTATTCACCTCATTCTCCCTGTATAAGAAAAAACAAATCGAATCAGTTGCAAGGGAAAATCTGACCAATATACTTGCAGGTGAAATTCATGGCTTTTTACAGTTTGTAAATAAAGATAACATTCAACTAACCACCGATGTCGATGCGGATGGTGAATTAGATTTTATCGTTAACCCTCTCTATAACCCTGACATTTTAACTTCCGATGAAAAAGGAAAAGCTTACGCCACGCGTTTTAATAATAAGCCAAATGAAGAACCGAGTGATAAGAATGATTACATTAAATGGGACAATACTCAGGCACGAGGTTATTTCACCAGTCACCGCTGCTACAGCTCAACTAATCAGAAAGTTGCAGATGACGAATTCAATACGGAGGACTTACCCTGTAAGCAACCTCCGGACAGTCAGGATAAATATCTGGTGCTCGAACGTGTCGATCTGATCGGCCCGGATAACTCGCGGGCGATTGATCAGGTCGATTTTTTCATCAGTTTTCATCCAGGACGTAATGGAAAAAGTGATGTTGATAAATTTTCCATCGAAAATTATGCCACCGCCTTTAGCAAGGCATTTTCCCATTACGATCTGACGTTCATTCAGGCCGACTATCTCTATCGTAACGATGAAAAAAATACACAAGCCACAAACTTTGGTACCGGCTGGAAGTTGTTAAAAACAAATAATGCCAAGGCCACGGATAGTGCTATTCCGTTTGGAAGCATGGCTTCGTATCTGGACGATATGAATCAAAATATCGCGCAGTTGGGTGTCCGTTTCAGTTTCAAGGCGGGCGTGGGGAAAAACGTCAAGCCGGACGGCTCAGTCGGTGTAAATAAACTGTGCTGGAATTATAAAGAAAATATGATGACTCACTGTCTTGAAGTTGAAAACGGCTCAGGACGCAATCAGGATGAGGGTGTGATGCATCTGACGGCTAAAAATGCGAATAATCAGATTGTCACAGGTACATTGATGGCCAATGTCATTTTCGAAGGTGAGGCATTTGACCCGGAAAAAGGGAATGTCGTCGCATTAATGACCAGTCCAGTGGTTTCCTACCAATCCTTTGGCAATAAAAAGGACACCGGTACCAATGATGTCATTGTTAATGACCCGGAGAATTACAATAAAAAAGTCACTGATGAACCAGGCCACATCAAGCTTCCCGTACAAACTTGCCCTCTGGCTCCGCCCGCTCCCGCTGACCCGCAGAAAGTGCCGCGACAGCTTTACCCAAGAATGGCTGCCGCCATTTCTTCTATAGCGGCTGATGTGGGTAAGCTGGAAACATCAGAAGGCGAAGATGAAGACGGTGGAGACTTCACCGACTTTTCCAATAGTGAAAATAACCGGAGAACCACTACAGGTGTATTAGATCATTTAAGTGGCGTCGCCGTGCAAGTGAATCTTATTAAAGATGATGCCAACGGCGATTACTGGGTGATCAGTGCAACCAGCGGTGTTTTTGACAATGTGACGGGGCAAGGTGTTAGCGTTATTAATCCGAGTTCACTTTCCGTTGTACTGACCTCATGGTGTAGTTCAATAAAGCAACCTGAACTGGATGCTCATGTACCCATACCACCGGATTAATTCAACATTGATATATGATTTAAAAATAGGTTTTTAACAATTTTCAGGATGAAGGAAAATGAAATTTAAAATAGCGGGATGCATAACGATTTTATTCATAGCCCTTGGACAATGTGCGTACGCGACAGTGAATGCAGATGGCAGTTTATCACATTCATCTTCGGTTCCCCCTGTAAGTAAACCGGCTGACGCACCGCGAAATCCTTTCTCTGGTGGGGATAGTATCTCTGTTCTGACTCCGGCAACGGTGAGTGTCACGCTGACACTGAACAGTGGTGAACTGTTAAGTCAGGGAATTAAAACATGGGCAGAACAGGCGGGTTATAAACTGCTCTGGCAAAGCAAAAATGATTACTTAATTTATAGTCATATTGCCCTCGTGGGAAACAATGACGATGAAGTTCTGGCAGAGTTAGGAAAGCTATTTTCTTCTGAAAACTACGGGTTGATTATTAAAAATTATCAGAAGAATCACGTATTACTTATTGATGATATGTAACGGAATTATTTCGGGATAGGGATATGAAAACAAAATTGGATTAATGATAGCGTTTCTTCTCTTGCAAGGTTGCGCAGAAAGTTTCAACAAACAATTTTCACGTAGCAATGTGAAAGACGCTATACCTGGCGCGACGTCTGCGGATGAAATGAAGGTTAAGCCCTATGTGAAATATGACACGGCTTATTTAGGCACGAAAGTAGACTACAGTTCTACGCGTCAGATTTTACTGGCTAAAAAAGTCACCATAAATTCTTATGAACCTACAGACCTGAATACCGTTCTGGATGTATTGCTGGCGCAAACCGGGGTTAGCCACAGAATGAATTTGGCTATTCCTGGCCAGAAAGGAACTGATGCCGGCAAGGTCAGCATCGAGCCGCACAGCATCAATTTCACCGGAACCTTTGAAGAGTTCATGCGTTACATTTCCGCGCTGTACGATGTAAAAGCCAATCTGGATGAGAATAATATTCTTAAAATCGATGCTTATAGTGTCTATGCTATTAAGCTTGATTTTTATGGTGAGAACAATAAGTTCGAGGCCAGTCTGGACTTATCTAATGATGCAGTCAGTAACGGCGGACTGGAAGGAAAGTCTGAAACCAAATTCGAATCATCATTCTGGGATGATGTCGAAGACATGGCAGAGAAGTATGTTTCAAGCGGCATGTACAGTATTTTTAAAGATGCCTCCATTGTTACGCTTACCGGGCGTCCGTCAGAGTATAAAGTCCTGAGCGACGTCTTAAAAAAATATCAGGACGATAATAACCGGCAATTTGTCGTCACATACAAAATTTTCACTCTTAATAAAGAGAAATTGGAAGAGTACGGTGCTGGCCTGAATATGTCTTACATAGATGGGGGCAGCAGCGTCGTCATTGATACGTCAATGATGGATATGTTAGGGGGCGGTATGACTGTCGCTGGCGGCGCTGATCGTGCACTGAGTATCGATGCGAAGCTAAATGCCCTGTATTCACTTACCGGGAGTAAGGTGCTGCAAAGTGGTTCGTTTGTGACACGCAATAACACCCCCATTCCTCTCAACATGACTAATTCTCAGCACTACGTCTCAGGCCGTACCCGCACGGTGAATAAAGACAGCGGAGACGAGGATGTCGAGATCGAAACCGCTGAAATCATTACCGGCACCAGCTTTATTATTACTCCGCGTGTCATGACCGATGGTCGTGTCGAAGTCACCAGTGGATTTACCAAGAGCCAGTTAAACTCTATAGATGTGTTTGATACGGTTCAGTTACCCAATGTCACGACAACTGAAATGTTTAATTCAACAGCAGTGAACCCTGGTAGTTTACTGATGGTTGCAAAATATGAACTAAATGAATTAAGCAAAGACAAGGAATACCAGATGTTAGGTTATGGTCAAAGTACTGCTGACAATGAAAATACTGTCGTCATGGTGGTGGGTATTGACTATTACCGGGCACCTTTGAACCGTTAACGATTGGAGACGGACATCATGTTAAATACGTTGTCGCGTAACAATATATTGACGGGGTTAATTTGGGACTCCTCAAACCATGAAAATATGGACGCCGGATATATGCGATGGATGGTAAATATACGTCGGAGTCATCGTATGTATGTTTACCGTGTTCAGGATGACATAACGACAAACGAGCTCGTTGGCTATTCCATAAAGACAGCGCCGGGTTGTGAATCTTTTGCTGTTCATCTCAGAAAACTTTACGGAGATGGCCTTTATCACTTTATGGCGGGCGACGAACAAGTTTATTTGTTGATCATTATGGACGGCATCATCATTAGTGGAAGTGACTGCGTTATCACTGAGACATTTTTTGGAGAAATATTGTCGTCTTTACCTGAATCAAAATATTCACGTTTGCGCGTCTCGGAAATAACGCCTGCACAGTTAGACTGTATCGCTGAGTCATGCAAAGAAAATCAACTCATTTATAGAAAAAAGCAGCGAATATTCTGGACAGGTGTGGCCGGTGGTGTAGCCCTTCTTGTTATTTGTTCTTCAATATTTCTGTATAGCATAATTTCCGGGTAACAATATGATAAAAGGACTTAAATTACAGAAAAACTCTCAGCCGCTTTCCAGAAACATTAAAGTTGCGATTGCGGTTGTCGTTCTCTTGTTGCTTGTTGCTGGCGGAGTGACCGTCTGGTATTTCTATGCCTATAAACCAGCACAGGTGAAGGAGGACGTCAGACGTCGTGAGGAACAGCAATTAGCGAATGATATAAAAACTGTCGAAAAGTACTATTTGAAATCGTTAACGGGTGGGAGCATCACGCAATTCACCAAACTGGCGTCTGAGATTTCAAAAAGTCAAAACATCCTGGCCGAATTCAATTATACAAATGAAACATTTGTTTGTGATCCACAGAACTGCTCATTTAGTTATCAGCTGAATAAAGGCAATGTATTTAATATAGCGCAGAAAAACTTTTGGGGTGAAAATTATACAGCGATTTTCTCAGATGACGCGGTTAATTTCTCGGGGATTCAATCAGGCCTGAGTGATAACCCGTTACTGAGTGCCTATAAAAACAAAGCAGATATTACTGCGCCATTCTGCGGGGATTTATTAAACTATCTTTATTCTTATAACTCGATATCGGGCATCCAGCAAACATTAAAAATAGTCTCCCTTCCTGGTTCGCCTGTGCAGACGAACGAAAATAAAATAGCCAAAAAAGGGAGAGGTAAATACTACGGACTTAACACGATGAACTGGGAAATGGAAATACCCAAAACGTCTAAAAATGGCATAGATGTATTGTACGTCGCCAGTATTTTAGAAAGACAAGCATTCAGGGACGCGTTTATTATTCAAAAAATCGATAGCGTTAAAGATAATAAAATTTCAGGAGTCATGGTATGCAAAATCGGAAATTAATGTTAACAGCTCTGATTGTTTTGTTTTCTTCTGGCAGTTTCGCTGATGACGTTAAAACCACCAGCGATCCTTTCGGGGAAGTCCCGGCTCCAATTCAGCAGCATATCTCCAGATTGATGGAAGATGACGTGGCTTTTAATCAGGCCCAGCGTGAGCTTTCACAACAGCTGACGCTCGCTAAGTTGCGGCTGGAAATGGCAAAGATAAAAAGTGAAGCCTCGGAACTGACTCAGGTGCCAATGATGAGCAACATGGGTGGCGAATCTGACGATAAAGAAGCTAAACCGGCTTCACAAGCCCCTCTTGTCGAACCGAAAATAATGATGCTGTCGCAGATTGCTGGCATCACACAGGCAGCCGTCTCCGTGGGCACAAAAATCGTATTTGTCCGTATCGGAGAGATTTTCTTAGCTAACGGTAAACGTTATGCCGTCCATCAGGGCAATAACGGACGTCAGTCATTTGTTCAGGAAGTCTCCCGGTGATCCTGGATTTCATACGACTTACGGACGATTCCATACACAGCGGCGAATGGACTTTTGCTGAAATTGAGGATCGCATGTTGCTCGCCCGCTTGGGCACGCAGGAGTATCTCGTTTCTCAACGTTCTTTAATTGAAGAGCTGCATATTCTTCAATATGAAGTTCGCAAAATGAACGACATCCATCGTCACAAGATTGTCGGAATCGGGGGCGTCACAGAAGCCGTTTATTTCAAAATTTATGAACTTGTTTCTTTGCAGAAACAGAGCCGTGTTGCACTGGATATTAGTGAAACGCAGAAGGAACTTGAAGCCATATTGATTGAAGCCGTTGATATGGGGGCCAGTGACCTTCATATCACCCGCAATGATATTCTTGCGCAGCTTGAGGTCAGGGTAAATGGCATGCTGCTACCAATGATGCAGATGCCTGCCAGCAAATGCGATGAGCTGGTATTCGTCCTGTACAACGTACAGGCCAGCACCCGTGATACCACCTGGAACCGTACTATTCCGCAAAGTGCCAATATTCTCTATACGCTTAACGGATTAAGTTTTCGTTTCCGCTACGCCCACTTTCCCATTTTTGGTGAAACGAACGATTGTTTTCATGCTGTATTACGTATTATCCCATCAGGACTCTCTAAAGGAGCCGTCGCTAATCTCAATAAACTCGGTATATCGGAAGAAGAATTAGAAGATCTGAAAAAGATCCTCAGTAATCCCTATGGGGCATATTTTATTGCGGGCACCACTGGTTCAGGAAAATCCACCACTCTGAAGAACCTGATGGAGTGGCTGCAGGTTAACCGTTATGGAAATAAAGGCTGTTTTCTTACTGTAGAAGATCCTGTCGAATATCAGATATTTGGAGCAAAACAAAGCTCAGTGGTCAGTGTTGAAGGTGGCGGTTTCCATTCTGCTATCAAATCCGCATTACGCCGCGATCCTGATGTTCTGATGGTGGGCGAAATCCGCGACTCTATCTCCGCGAATGCCCTCGCCGGCGCAGTTGAAAGCGGTCACTACTGTTTTACGACTGTTCATGCAGGGAATATTGTCTCCCTGCTACAGCGCTTATCCGCCATGGGCATCACCAGCGATAAACTCTCCACACCGGGCTTTATTGCCGGATTGCAGTGTCAAAAACTTGTCCCCGTTATTTGTCCTCATTGCCATCATTCTGTCGAAATCACATTTGGTGAGAAATTGATGACCCTCTACGAGCAAAACGAAAGGGGGTGTGAAAAATGTAAGCATACCGGTATAAGCGGCAGGCAACTTGTCATGGAATATATGCGACCCACATATGATGAACTCGCCGCAATATCTAAACAAGAGTGGTTACAGGTTTACACCTTATGGCGAAAAAAACGCATCTCGTCACCGGGTCTGAGTGAGGGATTTGAAATAAAAGAAAAGGTATTTGCGGAAGTACTTCGTGGTCGGGTTTGTGCTACCTGGTTCAGTATGGAATTTGGCGATGTAGATAAAGACAACTCGGAGATTATCCATGGCAAAGTTCGGTAAGAAACAGCGGCTTTTTCTTTATAAGTTCTGTGCTGACATGATCAGAACAGACCTGCCCCTTTACGATTCCCTGCTCAAACTTCAGCTCGAGGGTAAAAGCCTGTTAGGCCCGGGTTTTGCGAAGAATATTGCCGTGTTAACCAATAATATGAAGGCAGGTCTTAAAGGTGCCTCCATTGCCGTTATGTTTGATGGTCTGGTTCCCCAAAGTGAACTTAGCGTTATTCACGCGGCCGAGCAGAGCGGCAGTCTGGCTGATGGCTTTATGACGCTCGTCAATGTCATAAACTATAACAGTGAGTTGAAAAGCAAACTTATTTCCGCCGTGCTTTTCCCGGTGATTATGATGATTCTTTCTCTTATTGTCATCGCAGGATATTCGATGAAAGTTTTCCCGGCTTTCGAAAGTGTCGTTCCCGTCAACAAATGGCCTGGCGTGACACAATCATTATATACCTTCGGGAAAGCATTGGTGGCCGGCCTGTGGATTTATATACTGATTGTTATTACGGTGACAGTCTTTTTCATTAAGACGATTATTTCCAACTTTAGCGGTCAGTTCAGAAATAAATTTCTGGATCGGATCCTTCCCTTTTCGACCTATAAACAAATTGTCGCCTCGATATTTATAAACAACCTTGCGTTGATGTTAAAAAATGGCATTCCTTTAAATGACGGACTCGCCATTATCCTCTTAAACTCTAACAGATGGCTGAAGCATCATATCAATGGCATGCGCGAGAAAATGGCTATTGGGCTGGGTTACGGGGATGCATTGAATACAGGATTATTCGGTCCTGAAACGCTGCTTAACATTAGCTTGTATGCAGAATTACCTTCATTTAATGAGGTGCTTAGTTCTGTTTCAGCGAAGTCCAGAGAACATGTTCAGGAATATATTAAAAAACTAGCCGGGCTATTGAAATCACTTTCGACACTTGTACTGGGTGGCTGTGTGATTTGGGTTTTCGCAGCACTGTTCGCCCTTTCGGATACATTAGGGAAAATGGGCGCAAGTGGTTCTTTTTAAAGGGGTGTATGATGAAAAAAATAATTCTGCTTTTCATTTTCTTGAATATAGTATCGGTTAATAGCTTTTCGGCCACGATACCTAAAGGAGGCGTGTTCAAATTTGCTGAATCTGATAGCGGTGGCGGTACAGCACAACCGCTGGATATGCCCCTTGCGTTGCCTATTGCTAATTTTTTTGGATATACCCGAAGTGGTGACAAATATTCCTATGAGGAGAAAAACTCCCTGCCAATTGCAATAAATATTATGTATATAGAATCCTCTTCCGGACAGGTTCCTGCCCAGCGTTTACCGGAGATAACAGATGACAATTTTGATTTCTCAGAACACTACCTTCACTATGATACACAAGCCAATTACAGCTGGGTGAGTGGCGGTAAAGAAGGAGACTGGGGCCTGCCCATCATTAATGCGAAACCCTATCAGAAAGGCGACCCTTTCCCGGCAATTACGGCATGTTCAGGTACGCCTGTCTCCCTGAAAGAGCAGCGTTATAAATGTAAGCCAGCAATGACGAGCTCGACGCGAAATCTCTCTTTATATGATGAACTGATTGAACTGGCCGCCAGCAAAAATCAAAAGTTATGGGTTGGCACGATTATTTTCCCCCGCGCTTCAGACGGACCTGAAGGTAATACCAGCAACAACAGCACGGGGGGGGGAAGGGCATGAATTAGTTGTTTATCTTCCTCATCGTCATATGGAAGTCATACACTTAGAAGCCTTGTTGCTCGGCGATGCTGATGGCAGTGAGCAACGGCTTGCAGCCTGGACACTCCAAAGTGATGACGGAGAATATTTCGTACGCTATAAGAGTTTCGGGATCAACAATGATTATCCTGCAGAGTATGCTTTCGTTTCAAACGGGAAAGATACGCTCAATCATGATAAAACAGAGAGTAAGTACCTTATTCCCTACTACCTGGATAACGAGAGGATGGCCATAACAGATGTTGCTGCAATTCATACTCGTCTTGCCGGAGGTGTGCATTGGTCGGGTATCTGGAACGGACAGGGGGCTATTAACGAGCAAGGTATACGGGGTAGTGATATATTTACATGCCTGAATGGTGCTAAAGGATCGGTGGATGATTATACCGACTTAACCCATTTCCAGGATCCGGCTGTCGATTCGTTTAGGGAAGTGCCCGGTTTCAATATTATCCATATTCCGGAAGGGCAGAAAGGATTTACCTTTGCACAAATGATGGGAAAGCAACCGACATCAGACAATGCTTATATTTGCGACACCAAAGGCACTCAGTTATTTTCGCAGCGATTAGAAATTGCAACGGAAGAAGAACCAAATATATTCATTGATTTTATGGAAGTAAAAAAAGGTATCACAGAGAAATAACGCTCTCATTGAAAATACCGTGTTTTTCCGTTCATTCTCGCAGGGAATCGTTTTAATGACTCTTTTCTATTTTTGGTTTTATCCTGTTATGGCACTGATATTCGGATTGTTTATTGGCAGCTTTATTAATGTGCTGATTTATCGATTGCCGTTAATGATTTTCGCAGAATACGGTACGGAACCGGACGCTGTTAAAGTGAATCTCTGGTGGCCACCTTCTCATTGCCCGGCATGTGGTGCTTCCGTAATGAAGCGAGACAATATCCCTGTTCTGAGTTGGTTATGGCTTAAGGGAAAGTGTCGTCATTGTGAAAGTCCAATCTCCGCACAGTATCTGATTTCCGAAATACTGTGCGGGGGCATTTTTGCCGCACTGGCGATTGCAGGGCTGCCGCATTTTACAGAAATTCAGATCTGCTGCTTTTTCCTCTATTTCTGTCTGCTTTACAGTCTGACGGTAATTGATTTTAAGCATCTGATTTTGCCCGACAGTTTGGTGTCATTGCTGTTATGGAGTGGCTTACTCTGCTCAGTATTGGGGATTACGGATATCGGGCCGCGATCGGCAATTTGTGGTGCCGTCATTATCTGGCTTGTGCTTTATGCCGTGATGGCAGCGTATGAAAAATGGCGTGGCCGTGAGGGGCTGGGCTATGGCGATGTCAAACTAATGGCAGCGATCACCGTCTGGGTGGGAATGGAGAAAATTCCGGAACTGATCATGTGGTCGGCAGCCTCAGGCATTATGGTGTATGTGCTCTGTACTGTGCTGAACCAGCGCCGGACTCTGGATGAAAATCATCCGGCTGCTGAAAAGCATTACATTCCCTTCGGTCCTTCGATTTCGATGGCCGGTTTGGTGATTTTTTTTATTGAGCAGCTGTAAACCATGCGCCGGATATTTCCTTTCATCCTGCTCCTGTCGTTTATGGCAAAAGCAGGAGGCGATGCCCCTGTCACAATGGTTTTGCTGCGTGCAGCACGTGCCGACAAGGAAAATCCTCCTGCCACTTTTTCTCAGGCGATGTTATTTATCGTCGCCGGAGAAAAAACATCGCTCAGTCATCCGCAAGCGGTTAATGAAGTCTCCGCAGGTTATCCCCATTTTAGCTCACCACTGAACATTCCTTTACGGATCACTTCTGCATTCAGTATGCGCTGGCATCCTCTTTTGCGACGCTTTTCCCAGCATGAGGGAACCGATTTTGCCGCCCCACCGTTTACACCGGTGTTTGCCACAGAAAAAGGGATCGTCGTTGAAGCGAAGTACCATCCCGTCGCTGGCAATTACGTGGTGGTACGCCACCCGCAAGGATGGAAAAGCCGCTACCTGCATCTGAACAGACTGAATGTCGTCGCCGGCCAGGAGATCAAACAGGGCAGCATCGTGGCTTACTCCGGCAATACCGGACGCAGCACCGGCCCCCATTTGCATTTTGAGTTGATGCATCAGGGGCAGCCGGTTGACGCCGTGAAATTCCTGTCAGCATCCAATGCCTCATACGGCCAGATGACAGCCAAGATGACTTCGAAAATTTCAGTACCGAAAATCATGCTGGTGACTGAAATCGCGGGGCAGGAAAAAGTCATGGTGAAGTATCGCGAGAAAATAATTTATGCCAGTGCGGATCAGAAAGTGTTTGGGGATTATAAAGTGGTGCTGAAGAGCGGAAGATATCGTTTACAGAAAGTGTCCTGAAGGGAACAAAAGTTGGTGCATTCCTCAGGAATACACCAACTCATTGTTTTATATAGAGTGGAGTTGACCGTTAAGCCGGGTTCTGTCGTGGACAGTCATTCGTCTAGGCCAGCAATCGCTCACTGGCTCAAGCAGCCTACCCGGGTTCAGTACGGGCCGTACCATGTGAACCCCTATTTGGCCTTGCTCCGGGTGGAGTTTACCTTGCCACGAACTGTTGCCAGCCGCGCGGTGCGCTCTTACCGCACCCTTTCACCCTTACCTGATCCCGCTTGCGCGGGCCATCGGCGGTTTGCTCTCTGTTGCACTTGTCGTAAGCTCGCGCTTCCCAGGCGTTACCTGGCACCCTGCCCTATGGAGCCCGGACTTTCCTCCCCTCCTTCTGTCTCCCCCGAAAGGGACGGCAAAGAAGCGGCGACTGTCTGGTCAACTCCGCGGCGGATAATAGGGTATTACGCCCTATTTGTCACCCTCTTGCTCATCAAGCGCGTATTTATACAACGCATTCTTCTTCACACCGTGGATTTCGGCGGCCAGCGCGGCCGCTTTTTTGAGCGGCAGTTCTTTTTGCAGCAATGCCAGTGTGCGCAGGGCTTCCGCCGGTAAGGCTTCGGTATCGACCTTATGGCCTTCAACGATCAGCACCATTTCACCGCGCCGGCGCGTTTCGACTTCCTGCACCCATGCCAGCAGTTCACCCACCGGCGCACCGTGAATATTTTCCCAGGTTTTGGTCAGTTCACGCGCCAGTACGACATAACGATCTGGCCCCCAGACTTCGACCATATCCTGCAAACTGTCCAACAGGCGGTGCGTGGATTCATAGAAAATCAGCGTGCGGGGTTCTTCAATCAATGCCTGCAACGTATCTTTACGGGATTTGGTTTTGGCGGGCAGAAACCCTTCGTAACAGAAACGATCAGAGGGCAAACCGGCGGCACAAAGCGCGGTGATCGCCGCACAGGCACCGGGTAACGGTACCACGCGGATACCGGCTTCGCGGCAGCGACGCACAAGGTGATAGCCAGGATCATTGATCAGCGGCGTACCGGCATCCGAGACCAGCGCTATCGTCTGGCCTGCCTGCAATTTCGCCAGTAAATGCTCAGCTTTCTGCTGTTCATTATGATCATGCAGCGGGTACATTTTTGCCGTGATCGCGAAATGTTGCAGCAGCAATCCGGTATGGCGGGTATCTTCTGCAGCAATCAAATCTACACTGTTCAGTACGGCCAGCGCGCGTTGGGTAATATCCCCTAAATTGCCAATTGGCGTCGGTACGATATACAGCGTTGAGGCAGAAATATCTGCTTGATCGTCTTGATTCATTGTTTCATCCGGATTGCCGATTTAATATTGAGCATCTTAAAAAAACATCACTGGAAACTGAATGCCTTCCTCAATGACCTTTCGTACCCGTTCGGGACGTTTACTCCCTGCCATCATCGTGGCCATGCTTCTTGCCAGCTGTTCAGGTCAGGCGCCGCAGGCACCGACAGAAAGTGTCCAGGGTGCAGCGTCCGGCAGCTCTGACTATTATTTGCAGCAGGCGCAGCAAAGCGGTGATGATAACAAGGCTGACTGGCAATTGCTTGCAGTGCGTGCCCTGATACGCGAAGGCAAAACGCCTCAGGCGGCGGAACAGCTGGCTAAAGTGCCACAAAATCTGACGGCTGCCCAAACCGTCGAGCAGCAACTGACCAGTGCAGAAGTGCAGGTTGCGCTGAAAAATTATCCGGCAGCAGCCACCAGTCTGAGCCAGTTGGATCCCCACGATCTGACCAACGATCAGAAAGCCCGTTATTATCAGGCGCAAATCGATGCCAGTCAGGGGCGCACCAGCCTTGGCGTGATCCGCGCCTATATCGCGCAGGAGCCGCTGGTACAAGGTCAGCCGCATCAGGACAACATTGACCGCACCTGGATGGCGCTGACGCAGATGTCCGCACAGGACGTCAACAGCATCGTGATCAATGCGGATGAAAATACGCTGCAGGGATGGCTGGATTTACTCAGCGTCTGGCAAAGCAACAAGCAGGATCCTGATTTACTGAAAGCCGGGATTAAAGACTGGCAGCGCCGTTATCCGGTGAATCCGGCAGCGAAAAGCCTGCCGACTCAGCTCAATAATGTGCTGACTTTCCAGCCTGCTTCAACCGGCAAAATTGCGCTGTTTCTGCCAATGAGCGGCCCGGCACAGGTTTACGGGAATGCCATTCAGCAGGGTTTTAATGCGGCAATGAGCGGTCAGGTCAGCCAGCCAGCGGCACAAACGGCATCGACAGATCCAAACGCACAATCTCAGGCGCCGGCAGACCCGAACGCAGCCGTCAGTACATCTGCACCGGACGCCAGCGCGCAAAATACCGCGTCTCAAACCGATCCTTCCCAGGCTCAGCCTGCCGCAACCCCAGCCGCTGCGCCCGTGCCCAGCAGCAACGGGCAGGTGAAAGTGTATGATACCAATGGTCAGCCTCTGGCCGCGCTTCTGACGCAGGCTCAGCAGGATGGCGCAACGCTGGTTGTCGGCCCGCTGCTGAAAGATCAGGTGAACGCACTCGCTTCTGACCAGACGCCTCTGAATGTTTTAGCGCTCAATCAGCCAGAAACTGAGAAAAACAGCCCGAATATCTGTTACTTTGCGCTCTCGCCGGAAGACGAGGCACAGGATGCTGCGCGCCACATGTGGTCTGAGCAGAAACGTATGCCGCTGTTACTGGTGCCGCGTGGCAGCTTCGGCGACCGTATCGCGCAGGCTTTTGCTAACGAATGGCAGAAACTGGGCGGGCAAACCGTACTGAAACAAGGTCTCGGTTCCGCCGGTGAATTGCGTTCTTCTATTGGCAGCGGTATCCGCCTGACCGGTACGCCGGTCACCACCAGTGATGCAGCCGCGCCAGCACAAGCGCAGGGTGTCACAATTGGTGGCATTACCATCCCGGCGCCGCCGACAGATGCACAGATTACGCAAGGCAGTACCGGTGGCGCAGTGGATTCCGTCTACGTTGTTGCGACACAAAGTGAACTGACGCTGATTAAACCGATGCTGGATCTGGCCGTGAATGGCCGCGTGCATCCTTCAGTGTACGCCAGTTCACGCAGCTATCAGGCAGGTGCCGGTCCGGATTACCGTCTCGAAATGGAAGGCGTGCAGTTTAGCGATATTCCTTTACTGGCAGGCGGTAACCCTGCGCTGATGCAGCAGGCAGCCGCGAAGTTTGGTAACGACTATTCGCTGGTTCGTCTCTATGCGATGGGGATCGATGCCTGGAATCTGGCAAATCATTTCTCCCAGATGCGCACATTGCCTGGCTTCCAGGTTTCCGGCAGCACCGGAGAATTGAGCGCCAATAGCAATTGCGTGATCCACCGTAAATTGCCATGGCTGCAATACCGTCAGGGTTCGCTGGTGCCAGTTTCTTCTTAAGAGAAAACTGAAACAGCTCAACAGAGATCGGAATTCTCAGCCATTACAGGTACAAGGACGTACTGATGAAGTCTTTTTTGTCAAAAACGCGGGCGTGCGGCGATAAATACGAAGCATTTGCACGACGCTATCTCGAAAAAGCCGGGTTAACCTTCGTGGCGGCCAATGTGGCCTGCCGTGCCGGTGAAATTGACATGATCATGCGTGACCAGCAAACCTGGGTGTTTGTTGAAGTCCGTTACCGGCGCAACGCCAGTTTTGGTGGTGCGGCGGCCAGCGTGACGATTCAAAAACAGCAGCGCCTGTTACGCGCTGCCTCTTTCTGGCTTGCAGGAAAGAACGCAAGCTTTGACACATCATCTTGCCGTTTTGATGTTTTTGCCATCACCGGCAGCCAGATAGAATGGCTGCGTGATGCCTTCAATGCGGAATAAATATTACGACGACTGACTGGACGAAAACCCGTGCTGGATAGAATCAAAGTCTGCTTTACAGAAAGTATCCAAACTCAGATTGCGGCGGCAGAAGCCTTGCCTGACGCGATTTCCCGCGCCGCGATGACGCTGGTGCAATCGCTGCTTAACGGCAATAAAATTCTGTGCTGCGGCAATGGCACCTCTGCGGCAAATGCGCAGCATTTTTCCGCCAGTCTGATTAATCGTTTTGAAACTGAACGTCCCAGCCTTCCTGCAATCTCATTATGTGCAGATAACATTGTGCTCACTGCGATTGCCAACGATCGACTGCATGAAGAAATTTATGCTAAACAGGTCCGCGCCTTAGGTCAGGCGGGTGATGTTCTGCTGGCCATTTCTACCCGCGGCAACAGCCGTGATATTGTCAAAGCCGTTGAAGCAGCGGTAACCCGTGATATGACCATTGTCGCATTAACAGGTTATGACGGCGGCGAGCTGGCGGGTTTACTGGGGCCTCATGATGTTGAGATCCGTATTCCCTCTCATCGCAGCGCCCGCATTCAGGAAATGCATATGCTCACAGTTAACTGTCTCTGTGACCTGATAGATAACACGCTGTTCCCACACCAGGACGATTAAGGAGATCCCATGAAGGCGAGTCCTCTCTTTGCTGTATTGTTAAGCGCCCTTCTGTTACAAGGCTGTGTCGCCGCTGCGGTAGTTGGTGCGGCTGGCGTCGCAACAAAAACAACGACTGACCCACGTACGGTCGGCACTCAGGTTGATGACAGCACGCTGGAAGCCCGTGTCTCTAATGCGGTGAGTAAAGATAAACAACTGAAAGACGAAGCCCGCATCGTGGCGACTGCGTATCAGGGTAAAGTCCTGTTAACCGGTCAGGCGCCGACGGCGGATATGGCTTCTCGCGCAAAACAAATTGCGATGGGTGTTGAAGGCGCAACGGAAGTGTACAACGAAATCCGTACCGGTAAGCCGGTCAGCATGGGCACAGCGTCAATGGATACGTGGATCACCACCAAAGTCCGTTCTCAGTTGCTGACCAGTGATTCAGTTAAATCATCTAACGTCAAAGTCACCACCGAAAACGGCGAAGTGTTCCTGCTGGGTCTGGTGACGCAGGAAGAAGGTAAGTCAGCGGCTGGGATAGCGGCGGGCGTGAGCGGCGTTAAACACGTCACCACGGCCTTTACTTACGTTAAATAGCTACGTGAAATAATTCAGTACGTTATAACCAAAAAGGACAGCTCAGGCTTAATGCCGGTCACTTAAG